>JAILPU010000136.1 GCA_024699395.1 Lachnospiraceae bacterium
CAGAGAAATCATGAGGGGGATCTTGTGGATTATATACAGGATGCCTACCAAAAGGAGGACGGGATCGTGATCAATCCCGGAGCCTACACCCATACCAGCATTGCCATACTGGATGCCGCAAAGGCTGTGGGAATTCCCATGGTGGAAGTACATATTTCCGATGTGTCGAAAAGAGAGGCTTTCAGACAGATAAGCTACATAAGAGAAGCCTGCTTTAAGACCATAACTGGAAAAGGAATCGACGGATACATGGAGGCTATGGACGCCATAGTAAAATATTATGAGTAAGATTATTAAAAAGGGAAGAGCCCGTGGTACCATCAATCCTCCCCCATCCAAAAGCCTTGCTCACAGATATCTTATATGCGCTGCCTTTTCAAATGGAGAGAGCGTTATAGACAATATCGAACTTAACGAGGATGTGAGCGCAACCCTTGACTGTATAAAAGCTTTGGGTGGTGAAGCTAAATGGGAAAAGGGAAAGGTATTTGTAAAAGGCATAAAGGAAATTCCCCAAGATGAGGTTGTCTTTAAATGCAGAGAGAGCGGAAGCACCATAAGATTTTTTATGGGGATATGTCTTTGTCTTGGGATAAAAGGGCGATTTTACGGAGCCCAAAGACTTATGGAACGCCCTTATGTAATTTACGAAGAACTTTGTCAAAAAGAGGGAATACCTTTTATCAAAAATAAAGACTGTATAGAAATAAAGGGTAAACTTAAAAATCTTGATATTCAGGTGGCCGGCAATATAAGCAGCCAGTTTATAACAGGTTTGTTACTGGGAATCGAGGCAGCAGGAGGAGGTCACAGTATCGAAATAATCCCTCCTTTTGAAAGCAGATCCTATATCAATCTTACGGTATATGCCCTTGAAACCTTCGGAGTTAAATGTGAGTGGCAGGGTGATAATAAACTTAAGGTTCCCGGGGGCATCCGGTTTACTCCCAAAGACGTGACAGTGGAAGCGGACTGTTCCAATGCGGCCTTCTTTGACGCCTTTAATGTGCTGGGTGGGGACGTTAAGATAACGGGAATCAATCCCAAAAGCCTTCAGGGAGACAGAGTGTATTATGAGCTCTTTAGAAAGCTTTCGAAAGAAAAAGCCTTTATTGACATTTCCGACTGCCCGGATCTTGGACCCATTCTCTTTGGAGTGGCGGCGGCCTTAAAGGGAGGAGTTTTTAAGGGTACCGACAGGCTGGAGATAAAGGAGAGTAAGAGAGGAACCGTTATGTGTGAGGAGCTCGCCAAATTCGGTGTGGTGACTCACCAAGGTGAGGATACAATAGAGATTGAGGGCGGTCTTTTGGGTGAGCCCAAAGAAACTCTTTGCGGTCATAACGATCACAGGATTGTAATGACCATGGCAGTTCTCCTTACTCTTACAGGAGGAAAGATTTCAGAGGATAAAGCAGTAAATAAGAGTTTTCCGGGATTTTTTGAAAGGCTCGGGGAACTGGGAATCGAGGTAACAGATGACGGAATGGATTAATAAGAGAAAAGTGCTTGTGGTGGGGCTTGGACTTATGGGGGGAAGCTACGCCATGACCCTTAAGAGACTGGGATTTGAAGTATGGGCAATCGATAAGAGTAAAGAGTCCATAGAGTATGCAATTGAAAATAAGATCATCGACAAAGGAGATTTTAGAGACAACGAGGAGCTTATATCCGGTTGCGACTGTATCATTATGGCGGTTTATCCCTCGGGAATCGTAAAGTGGATTGAGGACAACAAGGATAAGTTTAAAAAGCATATCTTTATAACCGATGTGACCGGTGTAAAGAGCGCAATAGTTACCAAAATACAGGATATTCTCGGCCCCGATTACGAGTTTATAGCATCACACCCCATGGCGGGAAGAGAGACCAATGGCGTAGCAAACGCCAACGACAAGATGTTCAGGGATGCGAATTTTATCGTGGTCTACACGGATAAAAATACAAGCGAAGGCATACGATGGTGCGAAAACCTTGGAAGGATACTGGGATTTAACAGGATATCCCATCTTACTCCGGAGGAGCATGACGACATCATTGCTTATGTTTCACAGCTTACCCATTGTATCGCGGTATCCCTTATGAACTGTGACGGTGCACAGGACATGGTATCCTACACCGGGGACTCCTTCAGAGACCTTACCAGGATAGCCAAGATTAACGAAAATATGTGGACGGAACTGTTCTTTATGAACAAGGACAGACTTATAAAAAGAATGGACAGCTTTATAAAAGAGATCACCGATATGAGAGATCTCATTGTTCGTGAAGATGCCGAGAACCTTAAGGAAAAAATGCGCATCTCAACAGCAAGACGTAAAAAATTTGATGAAAAATAGAGTAAAGGATGGTAGAATATGAATGTTGAATTTGTAAAAAAACTGGCACTTCCCATTGAAGTTAAGGAAATGTGCCCCATGACCAACAAGATGTCTCAGGTTGTATCGGTGAGAAAGAGAGAACTTGAGGCAGTATTTGAGAGTAAGAGCGATAAGCTTATCCTGATAATCGGACCCTGCTCCGCAGATAATGAAGACAGCGTTATGGATTACATAAGCCGTCTTTGCCCTCTTCAGGAGAAGGTTAAGGATAAGATCATAATCGTTCCCAGGATTTACACCAATAAGCCCAGAACCACGGGGGCAGGCTACAAGGGAATGCTCCATCAGCCGGATCCCAATGAGAAGTCCGATCTTTTCAAGGGTATTATAGCCACAAGACATCTCCACATGAGAGCCATTAAGGAGACAGGTTTTGCCTGTGCCGATGAGATGCTTTATCCCGACAATTACCAGTACCTTGATGATTGTCTTGCCTATGTGGCAGTAGGTGCCAGAAGTGTGGAAAATCAGGAGCACAGACTTACTTCAAGCGGTATTGAGGCACCTGTGGGAATGAAGAATCCCACCAGCGGAGATTATTCCGTAATGCTTAATGCCATTCTTGCGGCACAGAGCAGACATACTTTCATATACAGAGGCTGGGAGGTTACCAGCGGCGGAAACCCTTACGCCCATGCTATTTTGAGAGGCTATACCAATAAGCACGGCGAGAACCAGCCCAATTATCATTTCGAGGATCTTATAAGACTCTGCAATCAGTATGAGGAGAAGAATCTTGTAAATCCCGCTGTAATAGTCGACACAAACCATTCCAACTCCAATAAGAATCCTTTTGAACAGCCCAGAATAATAAAAGATGTTCTCTACAGCACAAGGCACGACGACAGAGTTAAGAAGCTTGTGAAGGGCTTTATGGTGGAGAGTTATATAGAGGACGGATGTCAGAAGATTGGAGAGGGTGTATACGGTAAGTCCATTACGGATCCTTGCCTCGGTTGGGAGAAGACCGAAAAACTTATATACGATGTTGCGGAGCTTTTGTAAAAAAGCTTTTTGGGAGCATAAATAATTGTAAAGCAGAAGATGAAAGGAGTTTTTTATGTCAAAAGAGATCCCTTACAAGATCTACCTTGAAGAAAGTGAGATGCCCAAGGCCTGGTATAATTTAAGGGCCGATATGGTTAATAAGCCGGCACCCCTTCTTAATCCGGGGACACATAAACCCATGACAGCGGAGGAACTTTCAGCTGTATTCTGTTCGGATCTTGTAAGTCAGGAACTGGACAATGAGACAAGATTTATAGAGATACCTCAGGAGATCAGAGATTTTTACAAGATGTACCGTCCCTCACCCCTTGTGAGAGCATACTGCCTTGAGAAGGCTCTCGGTACTCCCGCAAAGATCTACTACAAATTTGAGGGTAACAATACAAGCGGAAGCCACAAGCT
>JAILPU010000236.1 GCA_024699395.1 Lachnospiraceae bacterium
ACCGATATAACACCGCAACCGTTTTTTCCAAGGCTTTCAAAGGCATCCTCAAATAAAAACTGGGCGCCGCCGTAAAAAACTCGGTCGCCCTCTTTGATCACTCTTATGAAGTTTTCCTCAAGACCCACTCTCTTATCCTTCATATATTTGTTAAACAGACTCTTTTTTCAAAAAATCCATGGCATCTTTAAGCCCCAAATCGTACAGTTTTTGAAGCTTCTTATTGTTTCTTTCCAGTTTGTTTACGTAATAACTTTCCGATGGCCTTATGACTTTTGCGATTCCCTTCTCTGCCAGTTCACTCAGTCTGTCCTGCTGCCTCTTGTACATTAAATGTCTGCTTTCCACAGCCTGAGCAAAATTGGGATAATCCTTGCCATAGAGTCGCTCGGTAAGCTTCACGGGAAGGGGCTTTTTAACATAATCCGCGGGCTTTGTAAGAACAACAACCACCCTGTCATATCCATGTTCCAGCATATAATCGTAGGGGATACTGTCGCACACCGCTCCGTCCAGATAAAGTTTTCCCCCAATCTCCACCGGTTTTGACACATAGGGCATGGACCCCGATGCCCTGAGTTCATCCATTTGGCGATAGACGCTTTCTATCAGCCTGTATTCGGCCTTCCCTGCAACTATATCGGTTAGCACCGCATAAAAAGGAATCCCCGAAGCCATAAAAGCCTCGTCATCAAAGGGATCCAAAACACAGGGAACCGTATGGTACGCATAATCCGTCCCCACAATGTTTCCTTCCTTTATTAGAGGCCACAAACCCATATAATTGGGGTTCTTGTTATATTTCTTGTTATACCTGAGCCCGCGTCCCTGTTGTCCGGACAGGAAGTTAACGCCGAACAGTGCGCCGGCAGAAACGCCTATTACTCCATCAAACGAGACTTTGTGTCCCATAAACATATCTAAAACTCCTGCGGTGTATATGCCCTGCATAGCTCCGCCTTCAAGAACGAGTGCTGTCTTCACCTTAAAACCTCTCCCCGGTTATCAATTTTAGTTTTTCACTTCTTGCCATCTGTTTTATATGCCATTCCCTGCTCATTGCTTCCTCTTTTGTATCATACTCCTCATAATACAAAAGTTCCACCGGAAGCCTGGATTTGGTATACTTTGCGCCCTTACCTTCATTATGTGCTTTTATTCTGTTATCAAGATTGTTTGTCCAACCCGTGTAGAGAGAACCGTCGGCGCATTTTACTATATAGGTATAGTTTTTGTGTCCCATTAAAATCACCTAAACGTTCTCAATCCTTTTAACATACATGCATCTGATGGCATTCAAAACCGCTACCACCATAACTCCCACATCGGCAAAGATGGCAAACCACATATTGGCTATACCCAGTGCTCCCAGGATAAGGCAGATTACCTTCACCCCGATGGCGAACCAGATATTCTCCTTAACTATGGAAAGGCACTTTCTTGCTATCTTTATGGCTACAGCAATCTTACCGGGATCGTCGTCCATAAGGACCACATCCGCCGCCTCAATAGCGGCATCCTGTCCCAGCGCTCCCATGGCAATTCCCACATCTGCCCTTTTCAATACGGGAGCATCGTTTATTCCGTCTCCCACAAAGATAACGGAGTCTTTTTTATCCTTCTTTTCGGACATTATCTTTTCTAAGGTTTCAAGCTTGCCTGTGGGAAGAAGATCGCTGTGAACCCTTGTTATTCCCAGTTCCTCTGCAACGGTATTTGCCGCTTTTGCCACATCACCCGTAAGCATTACTATCTCATTCACGCCACACTTTTTTAAGCTTTCCAAAGCACCTTTGCTCTGAGCTTTAACTTTATCCGAAATAATTATATGACCCGCGTAATCCTCCTCAAAAGTCACATGGACCGCAGTTCCGTTATGATCGCATTCATGCCACTTGCTGCCTATGTTTTCCATAAAGGTGCTGTTTCCCACGCAAATCCTTCGTCCGTTTACCAAAGCTTTAACGCCCTGGCCGGAAATCTCCTCTATATCGGAGACGGTACAGCCGTCTTTTTCATTGCAGTAAGCTTTCTTAATGGATTCCGCAATTGGGTGCTTGGAATATCTTTCCACGTGAGCCGCCATATGAAGAAGCTCATTATGGTCCACATTATCGCTGTAGATATCGGTCACTTCAAATACTCCGCATGTCAAAGTTCCCGTCTTATCCATAACAACAGTCTTGGCATTTGCAAGTGTTTCCATATAATTGGAACCTTTGATAAGTATACCACATCTTCCCGCTCCTCCGATACCTGCAAAAAATGAAAGAGGGATACTTATAACCAATGCGCAGGGACAGCTTATTACCAAAAATATCAACGCTCTGTAGATCCATTGTCCAAAACCGGGTTCCATTCCCATTACAAGTCTTATAAGAGGCACAACCAAAGCCAGCGCCAGCGCCAGATATACCACAACCGGAGTATAAAACCTGGCAAATTTGGAAATAAAATTCTCGGATTTGGACTTGTGAGAACTTGCGTCCTCAATAAGTTCCATAACCTTGCTTGCCGTTGACTCTTCAAATTCGCAGGTTGTCTTAACCCTGATCATTCCGCTTAAATTGATACACCCGCTTATAACATTGTCCCCTTCTTTAACCGTTCTGGGAACGCTTTCCCCTGTCAGTGCCGCTGTATTAACGGTAGATGTCCCTTCGATTACAGTTCCGTCGATGGGGATTCTTTCACCGGGTTTTACCACTATTATGCTTCCTGTCTCCACCTCATCACAATCTACCTGTTCGAGGTTTCCCTCCTCGTCCTCGATATTGGCATAATCGGGACATATATCCATAAGATCCGTTATACTTTTTCTGCTCTTTCCCACGGCATAAGTCTGAAAAAATTCACCGATTTGATAAAAAAGCATTACGGCAATAGCTTCCACGTAATCTCCGGAACCCGAATAAATTGCAAGACATATTGCTCCGAATGTAGCTATTACCATTAAAAGACATTCATCAAAGGGCTGCCTGTTTTTAATCCCGGCAAATGCTTTCTTTATAATGTCTGTGCCTATCAAAGCATAAACCAAAAGATAGCATATTCCTCTCACCAATCCCTTGGGATTAATTAACCACAGTAAGATCATGGCTACAGCCGTAATCACTATTCTCAAAAGTCTTTCTTTTTGCTTTTTATTCATCTTCTCACACTTTCACCGTAAAAAACTTAATTAAAGGAAGATTTCGCAGTCGTCCTCTACCTTTTTGCAATTTGCCCTGACAGCTTCCATCACCTTGTCAACGTCAGCTCCCTCTTCAAATTCAACCTTCATTTTAAGAGCCATAAAATTAACTACACATTCCTTAACGCCCTCGGTCTTATTGGCTGCAACCTCCATCTTATTGGCACATGCCGCACAGTCTACATCGATTTTATAAGTCTTTTTCATTGTTTGATCTCCTTTTCGATTAAATGATTGCTTAATTGATGATTTAAATATAATCCTGTTTTTTCCTTATGTCAATACCATTTACCTTTTTCAGGGTTGAATCTTTTATGTACAATTCATATAATATTCTTTAGAAACCAAGGGGAGGAATAACTATGTCTGATAATTCCCACCATTCCCACAATCATGGTGCAACCAGACACAATGAAGAGATGATAAGAGAATGTATTCAGGACGAAGCCGCAGTAGTAAACGTGGCCAATGCCCTTAAGCAGCTGGGAGATCCCAGCAGGCTTCGCATTTTCTGGTATCTGTGCCATGAGGAAGAATGTGTCATTAATATAGCCGACGCCATGAACATGACAAGTCCGGCCATATCACATCACTTAAGACTCCTTAAAGCCGCAGGTCTTATTGTTTCCAAAAGATCCGGAAAGGAAATGTTTTACAGTGCCTCAGACAGCGAGCTTGCCCAGGCTCTTCATCTCACCATAGAGCAGATAGCAAGTATCACCTGCCCCGGTAAGCACTAAGCCGGTTCACAAATTATAAAAATGTGACAGTTCTGCTCCCCGCTTACGCATTACAAGCGGTAAGCACTAAGCCGGATACAGATTATAAAGCTGTGACAGTTTTCCCTACTTACTCGTTACCACCGGCAAACAATAATCAAGATACAAAAATACAGTCAAATTAGAATGTGACGATTTCCCGGCAAACTATCCGGGTTATTAATATTAAAACAGGCTTACGCCGGAAAGGATGTATCAATATGTTCGAACAGATCAAATTACCCTATTCCTATGATGCATTAGAGCCCTATATCGATGCACTCACAGTGGAGACACACCACTCCAAGCATCACGCGACTTACACAAAAGCATTTAACGAGGCTGCCGAGAAGGCAGGCATGGCAGATATGACAGCCGAAGAGCTTCTTTCTTCCCTCGACAAGGTATCAGATCCCGCTCTCAAGAAAGCTCTTCGTAACAACGGCGGCGGTTTCTTCAATCACAACCTCTATTTTGCCAACTTCAGTGAGAATCCTGCCAAAGAAGCAACAGGCTCTTTAAAAGAAAGTATCGACAGAGATTTCGGAGGTCTTGATGCACTTAAGGCCGCCCTCAAGCAGGCAGCTCTCACCCAGTTTGGTTCGGGTTGGGCATGGCTTGTAACAGACAAATCGGGAAAACTTTCCGTTATTCAGAGTGCCAACCAGGACAACCCCTACAGTGATAACACATCTCTTATTCCTCTTATCGCCCTTGATGTTTGGGAGCATGCTTACTATCTCAAATACAAAAATTTACGTGGGGACTACATAGACAACTTCTTCGAAGTTCTTGACTGGGATAAAGTTAAAGCTCTTTATGAAAAATCAGTAGGCTGATACGCCTAAAAACATTTCCTTTAACAGGAATACAATTTTCAGAACTTAAAAAGTGCACCCTCGGTGCACTTTTTATTATGTTTGTCCGCTTCTTCGAAAAAACTTCTTTTTGTTTATTATAATTTCAAAATAGGTCCAGCATATTATCAAGATATATTTCCTCCCGGACCTTAAGAAAATATTCGGGTTTTGTCATATAATATAAAAGCATTTCAAGGACTACCGCACTCCCGAGACTTCTCCCCTCCAGCTTAAAATTTTCAAAGCCCATGGGTGCATAAACGTCTGTAATATCTTTTAAAGAAATGAAACCCGGATTTTCCATGGCAAGGGAGAATCTGTACCCCTTACTTGCATCTATAGAAGGACATATATGATCCTCGCAAGGTAAGCCGAGGCATTTTAAACTCACATTCTCATAACAGGCCTTTCTCTGAAGACATCCGAAATCACAGCATTCATTGCAAAGAAACTCTGTTTTCTTCCTTTCTTTTTCATCAAGCTGCGAAAGCTCCTCCAAGCGCTTATTAAGCCTGAAATCCAAAACGGTATAAGCAAATTCCTCCCTGTTTAATTCCCTTCTGAATTCCCGAAAATCCGTGATTACCTTTGTGGTGGAGGATACAAAATAAAACCCGGGATATTTTTTTCTTATATATTCCACAAGAAGGTCTGAATATATGATAATACCGTTTCGTGAACCCTCTTCAAATATTTTGCAGAGTTCGTTACATTTCTTATCCCCGAGATTTTCCTCAGTAAGCTTCGAGTTACTGAAGGTAAGTCTCGCGGAAATATTGTGTTCTTTCATCAATGCCAGCACATCAAAAGGATTGGCATCGGAATACCCCACTCTTCCTCCACCCCAGATACAGTCTGCCGGTGCTCCGTAAACAGACCCTATCTCGCACCAATCATAAAAATACTCTCTGTGATTTCGAAAGACCTCCAGAAAGACTTTATAGAATTCATAAAACTCAAAGAGCCCGGGAAGGTGATAATATATTTTACCCATGATCAAAGTTTCTCCAAAACCTTCTTTAAGGTTTCCTCAATATCCAGTCCCTCTTCGTCCACCACGATATCCGCGTACTTCTCATACAAAACACTTCTCTCCTCATACAGATTTTGGAGAGTCTGTCCCTTTTTCAATACCACCCCTCTGTTATCGATATCGCTTAATCTTTTGGAAAGCTCGGCGAGACTTTGTTTTAAATAGACAACCTTACCTATCTTTTTTAAATGGTCCATGGCTTCAGCACCGTATACCACGCTTCCTCCGGTGGCTATCACACATTTATCGCATTCTATCTCACTGTTAACCTTATTTTCGGTCTCGATAAAGCCCTCAATTCCCTTTTCGTCGATTATCTCTTTAAGCTTTTTACCGGTTTTCTTTTGTATCAGGATATCGCTGTCCACAAAATCATATCCCTTTACCTTTGCCAATATTACACCCAGGGTGCTTTTCCCCACTCCCGGCATACCTATAAGAATGATATTATCCATTATAATCCTTTCTCTGACACCAAATATACAAATGGTTAACTATTTGGTTGTCATTGCTTTTATTGTTTGTTAAGAGTATAATTTATTACGGTGATTACTTACAATTATACAAAAGGAGGAACAGATGTGAAGCTTTTTAAAAAATGTTTTTTAACTGCTTTATCTCTTATGCTCATTGCAGGTTCAAGCGTTCTGCCGTCACACAAGGCCTATGCCGCAGACAATGTAACCTACACGGTAAAGTATATCGCTGCCGACTCCCAATGGCGTGTTCAGCCTCTTAAGGCATGGGACAGCTCCCAGGGTTCCGGTGATATGAATTACCTTACCACCAATCTTAAGGACGGAGACTCCATTGTTGTATCCGGAGACAGTTCCACTCCCGGACTGGGAGATCTTAAAACCGATGTATCTCTTAAAAATATCACGATTTTGGGTATGTCAAAGGGAATAGTTATCCATGCCAACAAACCCGTCAATGAGATTTACGTTCTGCAAGGAAGCGTTGCCTCCATAAACGGAACATACAACACTGTCTACGTATATGATGACAGCACCTGCAACATCAATAATGATGTGAAAAATTTAAAACTGGTTGCGGATTCCACTCTCAAGATGACTGTTAAATCTTTGGGAGCCGTAGCTTCCTGCGAGATTTCCAATTCCACAGGTGTTATAAAAAGAATGAATAATGTGAAAGCAGGATCCCTTAATATAGAAAAGGGCGAGGACAAAACTCCCGCTTCCGATTATACACTCTCTGATGGCACTGCAAATACTCAAACTTCAAATTCAAAACAGGCGCAAACGTCTACAGACAGCAGCGCTACCGCATCAAACGATACCACACAGGCTCCTTTGGCAAGTACCGATACTGCGCAGGCTTCAAGCACCGATACCTCGCAGGCTGCAACAGCCGCATCAAATCCCAATGTCGCACCCAAAACCGGGGATTCATATGCGGGCGCTGT
>JAILPU010000251.1 GCA_024699395.1 Lachnospiraceae bacterium
TGTATCTATACCAAGGGTAGTTTCCACTTCATAGGTCCCGAAGTTAAAGTTAATGGCATAAATCTCAGGGATAGATGAGCGGGCTATATTGTTAGAGATTGCATTTACATTATGGAGATCCATGTCCAGTGTATTCTGTAACCGTTCAATTCATGGGTGGACGGAAAACCGATAATGTTTTGAAAACCGTTTACGCCCATTCCATGAAAGCCGAACAGGAGAAGGCAATGAGAGCTGCAGTCGAACATCTGAACAAAGCAATTTTATAATTTTGGACACGAATCGTTTTTCGTGGATAATTTTTTGCTAAAAAGCCTGACTTTGTGCTATTTTTCCTATCAAATCTTGACACAAAAAGTGCGCGTGAGCCCGCATATTTAGCGGATTCCGCGCATTTTCAATGTTTTTGAAAAACTCGGGGTGACAGGATTCGAACCTGCGACCCCCTGGTCCCAAACCAGGTACTCTAGCCAAACTGAGCCACACCCCGATATAAAAATATTATGCCGCATGTCCTATAGCTTAGACATGCATCTTAGCACCATTAAGTATAGTAACCAATCCCCCGTAAAATGTCAAGGAAACTCGAGGAAACCCCAAAACTCGGGCAAACCGCAAACCTCGGGCGAACCCCAAACCTCGGGCGAACCGCAATCCCCGTCCCCGTAGGTACTTGCACAACCTGCAAACTCCGCCCCTGCAGGTCCCTACAGGTATTTGATGTCGAAGGAGACGCTCTTGTCCTTTTTTATCTCCATAATACAATAGGAGGGTTTTCTGTTTTGCTGTCTGGGATAAGATATGCTGCCGGGATTTACGGCCCATATACCGGATTCGCACTGCACCGAAGGCATATGAGTGTGACCGTAGCAAACCACATCCGCACCCTTTTGTGCAGCTTCATCCACCAAAAGCCCCACGCCCATGTAGCAGCGCTGTCTGTGTCCGTGAACGATCCATATCTTAACCCCCTCCAGAGTAACCTCTTTTTCCTGGGGAAGGTCCGAAAAATAATCGTTGTTGCCGCTCACCATATAAACCGGGCATCCGGCCGCCGTGGAAACAACGTACTCACTGCCCTCAATATCGCCGCAATGAATCAGTGCATCAGGCTTAACCTTATCCAACACTTTTAATAAATTTGAATTTTCTCTGTGGCTATCGGAAACGATCAGTATCTTCATGAATTTTCCCTGCTCCACCGTAAAACATGATCCTTAACGGCTCTCAAAGCATTGCCTCTGTGGCTGATGGCATTTTTATCCTCCTCGGAGAGTTCGGCAGTTGTCACATCCTTGTCGGGAAGGTAAAAAATGGGATCGTATCCGAAGCCGTTTTCTCCTCTTTCCTCATATCCTATCCTGCCTTCAATAACTCCTTCACCAAAGGCCTCCGTCTTATCGGGAAAAACACACGCCACCACGCATACAAACCTGGCTGTCCTGTCCTTATTCTCTACGCCTTCAAGCCTCTTTATAAGGTCGGCGTTTTTAACGCTGTAAGGTGTATCCTCGCCAAGATATCTTGCCGAATAAATCCCGGGCTCACCGTTTAAAGCATCTATTACAAGACCCGAATCATCGGCCATTACAATATCATCTTTAAGTAACTTTGCCACTTCTCTTGCTTTTATAAAAGCATTCTCCTTAAAAGTTTTTCCGTCCTCCACAATCTCGGGGTCCACCCCCGCTTCCTTCATGGATACAATCTCCATATTAAGATCTGCCATGATGGATCTTATTTCCTTAAGTTTTCCTTTATTTCCTGTCGCAAACACTATTCTGGCCAAAACTTCAACCTCTCATTCTCTAATTTTAATCTATTTATTGTGTGATATATTTTTTATTCAATTCTATAATTTCTTCGAATCTCGAAACCAATCTTATCGCAATGCACTCTTCGAAACCCGAAACTAATTTTCTCGCAATGCACTCTTTGTATTCACGTCTAAAATCTCTTCGAACCCCGAAACGATTCCTCCCGCAATGAGTTTCTCATATTCACTATCCTCTAAGAGCAGTTTTTCTTCCGGGTTTGTATCGTAACCCACAAACAGCCTCACGCAGGGAATATCGATTTGCCTAAGATAATCATTTTCTTCAAGATTAAACACTCCAAGGCCTTTATTATGGGTAGCAAGAGCCACCGCCCTCGTGATAATATCAGCTGCTTCGGCATCTGTCATACCGGGATTAAAATAATCGCAGTTACAATAAGAAGAAATACCGTACGCCGAGGCATCTTCATTGCTGTTTATATCAAGTTCCATATAAAAGTCGGCATTCATTTCCCGAGAAAGTTCCGAGATTTTATCCGTTTCAAAACTCTCAGGCTTTTTAACTCTGTAAAATTTAATCCCCGATTCACCATCCCCGGATATCAATTCTTCGGTTATTCCCATAAGGATATCATTATCGGTATCCACACCGCACAATACCACAAGATTGTACCTGTCTGCGGGAGGTTCGCCCTTAATAAGAAGGCGGTTATCCTTTATGGTTATATCGTATTCGTAAACCCGATCTGTCCTTATATTATAGATAACTTTATTCGTGCTTGTCCTGTATGAGCTCTCAGGAACCTGCTTAAATTCCTTTACCGTGACAACGTCGGGGCAATCCTTATAAGGAATTCCGGCAGCCTCAATAACAATTTCATGACCGGTGTAAAGATTTTTCATGGAAATATCCGATTCCTTTAACTGACGACCGAATTCCATTTCCATCATGTATTCGGAATCAGCGTTTAAAACAATTCCCATTTCAATGCCTTCATCTTTTTGAAGGTCATCCTCTGCACTGTTTAAATCCAGCTCCCCATCCCCCGCCATGGCCACAACCACTTCTCTGTCAAGGCTCACCCAAAAGCCCAGGGTTGCAACAACCGCAAAGAAAATAAACCAGATAAACGCAGTTATTAAATTGTTCTTCCTTCTAAGTTCACCCTGTGGCAAGAGTACCCTTCTTTCTAACATATAGCATTATTATGTCGGTTGTCTCACCGACCTAACGCAACAACAACATACAATTTAACGTTTAGGGGGCTTGGGTCCCATAAACTGATAAAAATATGTCTTCATCATTCCGTTGTAAAGTTTTCTGTTCTTATCGCTCTTTCTTCCTATATAATTCTCAGCCTTATCGTAAGCCGTAACCATACACAAGCTCCAGCTGTCCAGCATTTTAAACCGCTCGCCCAAAGTAGTATAAAGGGCCGGAAGTTCTTCTTTATCCGAAATACGCTCGCCATAAGGGGGATTGGTTATTATAAAACCATATTTTCCCGAATGCGAAAGATCCTTAACATCCCTTTTCTGAAAATGAATAAGGTCTCCCACTCCGGCCATCTGCGCATTTTTTCTGGCCACTTCCACAACAGCGGGGTCAAGGTCATAGCCCTGTATATCGCATTTTACATTTAAATCGATCTTCTCTGTTTCCTCTTCCCTTATATCCTTCCAGATATCTTTGCCCACAAGTTCTTTCCAGCGTTCCGCCGTAAAACCTCTTTTTAAGCCCGGGGCGATATTTGCCGCCATCAAAGCTGCCTCTATGGGAAAAGTTCCGCTTCCGCAAAAAGGATCCACCAGAATTCTGTCTCCCCTCCAGGGAGTAAGCATTATAAGGGACGCCGCAAGGTTTTCCGCTATGGGCGCATGGGAGGTGAGCTTCCTGTATCCCCTTTTATGAAGGGAATCCCCTGTGGTATCAAGCCCCACGCTCACTTCATCCCTATATATAAAAACTCTCAAGGGAAAATCTTCCCCTGTTTCCTCGAACCATTCCTTATGGCAAACACCCTTCAAGCGCTCCACTATGGCTTTTTTCATAATCGACTGTATGTCTGAAGAGCTGAAAAGCTTGGATTTGATACCCGCAGCCTTCGCTACCCAGAATTTTCCGTCTGCAGGAATATAATCTTCCCATTTTAAAGCCTTGGTATTTTCAAACAGTTCCTCAAAACTTTCCGCATGAAACGACCCGATATTTATAAGGATCCTCTCCGCTGTTCTGAGACAGATATTGGCCCTCACCACTGCCTCTTCGTCTCCGTAAAAAGAAACTCTGCCGTCGGTAACAGAGCTTATATCGTATCCAAGATCGTTTATCTCCCTTTTTAAAACCGATTCCATACCGAAATGGCATGGTGCGATCAGTTCGTATCGTCTCATATTTTAAACCTTTCCTTTTTATCAAACAAAACAATTCTAAACTCGATTATAACATGTATCAAGTTTAATTTTATAGTTTTTTAATCTTTTATATATGGAGTTGCGGTTAATCATGGGATATAATGAGCGTAAACAAAGTTGTTTACGGAGGTCTTATGAGAACACAGTTTTTGGATACCCTGACCTCTTGTCTCAGAGGCAATGTCTCTGAAAATGAGATTCGGGAAACGCTTAAATATTACAATGATTATATAGATTCGCAGATTAATCTCGGTTTCAGCGAAGAAACCGTTTTAAATAATTTGGGTGACGCCCGTTTGATAGCTAAGACCATTATCCAGACCAAATCAGGAAATAAAGGTTCAGCCGGTTCCAATCCGGACCGCGCCACATACCAAGAAGGCCCCCGTTATCAAAACTTCAAAGGTAGCAGCCGCGATTATAAAGAAAAGGACTTTGGTTCAGGGAGCTTTAATTCAAGCTGGTTTAACCAAAATCCTTTTAATGATACAAACACCGAGGTTCAGCCTATTTCCAAGTTTATTACAATGTTCTTAAACCTTCCGAAATGGATTAAGATAGCAGCTTCGGTTGCAATTCTGATACTTGCAATTATAATTGTTTTCTCAATTGTTTCCTTCCTGTTCCCCATTGCCATAACAGTGGCGATCGTAATATTCGCAATAAAATTATTCCGCGACTGGCTTTAGCGCCGGTCGCTTTTTCTTTATACTCTTTATAGCTACTCATTGCAATATCTCCTTTTATAAAAATATGCAAAAGTATACGAGCCACCGGGGAAGGTGGCTCGTACGAGGGGAGTATAAATAATTAAATATATGAGGGGTGTAAATAGAAAGATGAAGGGGGTTATCTATTTACAAGTTCATTATATCGTCGTATCCGGCAAAAATCAACCCTTAATTAGTACCAAAGTACCACAAAAATAAACCCTAATTTTTATGCATTTTGAATACTGTTTTGTTTGTTTATGTAGTCTTTTTGGTTGTGTCGTTTGTCTATTTTTGCTTATGTTTGTTTAAACTTTGTTAATCCTTTTGTGCATCCCGACGTAGATTTTGACCAAGGACCTTTTTTAGGTCAATTTTCGACAGGAAGTAAACGT
This sequence comes from Lachnospiraceae bacterium, assembly GCA_024699395.1. Classification (GTDB taxonomy): domain Bacteria; phylum Bacillota; class Clostridia; order Lachnospirales; family Lachnospiraceae; genus Acetatifactor. The sequence goes on from JAILPU010000251.1 coordinate 5,298, forward strand.
TCTGCATATGGTACCATCCGGCAATTAATTGCATAAAAAAACCACAGCTTCTCGACCGTGGTTTAACGTGCGTGAGAAGATTCGAACTCCCGACACCTTGGTCCGTAGCCAAGTGCTCTATCCAGCTGAGCTACACGCACATGTTGTGACAACATTGTTATCATATACTCAACACCGGCAAATGTCAAGCAGTTTTTTCAACCGGCATCCCCCCGGTTTATTACACCGCAGTTTAACCACAACAGTCGTGCTTACAGTGCGATCACATCAAACCTTACTGCCTTACAAGCACATCCGACATAACCCCCGATATACAAAGAAGACGGGGCTTGCGCCCCGCCTCCCAATTACAAGCGAAGAATAATCCTTAAACTTTAAATCTTCCAACGCTGGATTCAAGCTGCTGAGCGATTCCGTTAAGATGCTCTGCATTTGCTGTCATTTCCTGGATAGTAGCGCTTACCTCTGTGGTTGATGCGCTGGTTTCCTCGGTGCTTGCAGCGTTTTCTTCCGCTATTGCTGAGAGATTCTGAACGATATCCACAACGCTCTCTCTGGATTCGTTAAGACCCTTAGTATTTTCGGAAATAAGTCCGATGCTCTCTCTGGACTTGTCTATATCTGTAAGTACTCCCTCGAATATCTTAGCTGTCTTCTCAACCATCTCGGACTGCTTCTTCATGATCACGTTAACTTCATCCATGGTCTGAACAGCCTTCTGGGAGTCTGACATAAGCGATGTAATAATAGCTTCAATCTGCTTTGCGGAATCATTGGACTGCTCTGCAAGTTTTGAAATCTGAGAAGCAACAACCGCAAAACCACGACCCTGCTCGCCGGCTCTCGCAGCCTCTATGGAAGCATTGAGGGAAAGGAGGTTAGTCTCTTCCGCTATGGATGTAATAAGATTGATAGCCTCGCTGATTCTCTTAGCCGATTCGTTGGTGGTAAGAGTCTGATCGTAAATAATATCGATGGACTTCTTAGCCTTTTCGTTAACCTGCTCCAACTCTTCAAGAGTTTCTGTAGCAGCCTGACCGCTCTGCTCCATTCCGTTGGAAATGGTGGTGAGTCTCTCAACGTTCTTATTGGTTTCTTCAACCAAATTACCCATTGTAATAACGCTCTCTGTAGCCTTCTGTGTATCGTTAGCCTGACTTGTGGCACCGTCAGCGATCTCCATAACAGCCTTTTCAACCTGTTCAACCGCTTCCGTTGTCTCTGTAGCTTCATCGCCGAGCCTCTGTGAGAAATCTCTTACTTCATCGGATTTATTTACGATATCTCCCACAATCTCGGTAAGCTGTGACTTAAGGTGATCGATACTTCTCATTATCGCACCGGTTTCGTCCTTAGCCTTTAAGATATTCTGATCTATATCAACGGTAAGATCTCCATCTGCGATAGCTGCCAGTTTCTCAACACCGCTGTTAATGTTCTTAGACATCTTAACAGCTACGAAAAGTGCCAACAGTATGCAAAGGAATACAATAATTGCTGCTATAACAATAATTGTTACAATAAAGCTTCTAATCTCAGCTTCAACAACAGCCTGACTCTTTCCTGCGAATACCATACCTGTTGGTGTATCTTCACCTGTGTTTTTAATAGGGATATAAAAAGCATAATACTTCTCACCTACAACATCAACGTTCTTGGCGAACATCGTATCTCCACCATATAACACCTTATCGAGCACAGGTTTCCCAGCAGCTGTCCCCAGCGCCAATGAACCATCCGTTTTAACTACTGTAGTACTGTATCTTATTTCTTTAAAGAAGACGGTTATATCTATCTTGGATTCAGTTTTAACTTTATTCATAACTTCCGTATCGTTAGTTATGTTTTTATCACCGTTCTTAAGGAACAAAGTCTTTCCGATATCGGTTTCTTCTTTTCCCTCACCCTCAACTTCAAAGTGATACTCCCCTTTGGGATCTGCCGCCACCCCCAGTTCCTGATAGCATGCCGCTTTAAGAGCAGCTTCAACTTCATTCTCCACCAACTTCTTGGAATTCGCAGCTACTATAAAAGCAGTTACAACCGTAAGAAGCACCAATGGAATTACCGACAGCATAATAACCTTTGTTCTGATCTTCATAGCCATACTCTCCTTTTTAAGAATTTTCTCCGCTCATTTTAGATAATTCACAGGATTTCCTTCACCTTTCCATCATCTTTTTGAGTATGGGGTTATTATATCACA
>JAILPU010000260.1 GCA_024699395.1 Lachnospiraceae bacterium
GAGTTATTCCGTTCGGCAGATTAAACCGCTTGAGGCGGTTTATTCACAAAATGCACCTTGCGATCACGAAATGAGTGATACGGCAAGAAAGCAATATGATCTTTTGTTAGATATCATAGATCTGTGTGCCGTATATTATTAAGGGGGCATATATGAGTGAAATTATAACTGCGTCGAACATTGATCTTGTCATTCAAAAAAACAATGAAATAGCTGACGAAGTATCAGCACAGGCACTGAAGTTACAGACGAACACATCTATAATGCGGGTTGCTTCCATGCCTCAGCTTGCACTGTTGATACTTCAAGGATTTGGGCTGGTTCAGATGCCGATAGAAGACAAATATTGGAGCGGCGCAATCTATGTCAAAGAAGGCAAGCTTATCCCGGTTATAAATACTGCGTTGCCACGCGCAAACCAGTATTTTACCGCATGGCATGAAATATATCATCTGTTGTTTGACAGGGTATCATTTGATCATATTATTGAAAACGATAATATGATGGAAGAAAGAAAAGCAGAGTACTTTGCGGCGTGTATGCTTCTTCGGGAGGTTGACAGATATTTTACGGAACTTCCCGCAATGGATATTATATCGAAGGTTCTGTACTGTATGTCAGCTTTTCAAGCGCCTTATAAAGCCGTGCTGATTGCTCTTTATGAAGTTGCTGTACGAAGTGATAACGAAAAACTAAAAAGTCAAATAAAGGAAATAATAGACTTAAAAATCGATGACATACCGGAAAGATTCCGAGCGCTTGGGCTTGATGACAGCCTTGTTACGCCATCATATGTGGTCAATACCTCGTATCTTCATGAGCAGATAAAAAAGAGCGAAGAAGCGAATCCGGAATTGAAGTATCATGGAGATAATGAGGCTTTTCTTGAAAATATTATGAAAGAGATTCAGCTGATTACGAGGGGGACCAGATGAATCTTTGGGTTAATGTGATCTCTTCGGAGGTCCTTTTTTATTGCTGTTTTTGAAGTAAAAGATGGCTGTAAACCCTATTCATTAGGGAACAAGACTGAGTGGTTGCTGAAATAATATATGCTGTATTCAGCAAATAGTCATAACGTAATCCTCAAAAGTGTAGAATTCTACATTTTTTTGGAATAGAAATGCGGAAAGATGCAGTTGTTAAAAATTTCACCACGAATGTGTTAAATAAAACATCACGAATCTGTTAAATTTTTTACCGCGAATGTGTTAAATAAAACACCACGAATCTGTTAAATTTTTTTGCACGAATCTGTTAAATAGAGTATAATCATCTATGAGGTGATGTGATTATGGATAAGGTAAAAAAATACAGAAATCGAATAACTGATTCAGTGTTGAAACTTAAACTGGAAGCGTTTGGAGCGATACTGTTAGTTGGACCCAAGGGGTGTGGTAAGACTACTACCGGTAAACATTTTGCAAAGAGTTATATTGAATTTCAAGATGAAGATAATCGAGAGAGATATTTGACGGTAGCGGAGAATATGCCTTCCAAATTATTGATTGGTGAAAAACCACGGTTATTTGACGAATGGCAGGATGCACCCAAAATTTGGGGAGCAATAAGAAAAAATGTTGATGATTCAGGACTTAAAGGACAATATATCCTTACCGGTTCATCTTCGCAGAAGGTAGAGACCCCGCATACAGGAACACTTAGGATTTCAACACTGAGAATGTTTCCTATGAGCCTTTATGAAAGTGGAGAATCGTCCGGTAGTATTTCTTTGATGGATTTATTTGACGGAAAATCGATTGAATGGGAGGAATCACCGCTAAGTATTGATGAACTAATCTATGCTATATGCAGAGGTGGGTGGCCACAGAGTATCGGAATAGAGAATAAGGAAGCAGCGCTTTCCATAGCAAATGATTTGTTTTATCAAACATGTCATACTGATATGTCAAATATAGCTAACGCAAAGAGAAATCCACTGTGGGCAGAACGATTGCTCAGTTCTTATTCACGAAATATATGTACTTTGGCAGAAACAAAAACAATTTATTCAGATATAACATCAACGACTGAAATATCTAAACCGACTTTTTATGATTATTTTCATGATTTGGAAGAATTATACATTATAGATGAGCTTCCGGCATGGTGCCCTTCAATACGGTCAAGAGATGCATTAAGAGCCGGTAACAAACGAAATCTTGTCGACCCATCTATCGCAGTTGCGGCGCTGGGTTTAAGTCCCGACTATTTTAATACTGATTTTAAAACCCTTGGCTTTCTGTTTGAATCACTATGTATCCGTGATTTGAAGATATATTCATCAGGAATGAACGGAGAGTTGTCATATTATCATGATCGCTATGGCTTAGAATCGGATGCTGTTTTGCATCTTAAGGATGGACGTTATGCATTGATTGAATTTAAACTAGGCAGTAAAGAGATTGATATGGGTGCAAAGCACTTGTGTGAGATAGAACGGCTGATATCTGAGTACAATGAAAAGGAGAAACAGGTTCCATTAAGACTTCCTGACTTAAAACTTGTTATAACTGCTACAGAATATGGATATAAACGGGATGATGGCGTTTATGTTATTCCCATCGGATGTTTAAAAGATTAAACATTGGGCTGAATAATCAGGTTACCCTCAAAAGGAGTGAAAAGAGGATGGAGATTTTTAAGAAAAAATACAAAAGAGTGCTGACAGTTTTACTTATGGCAGCAGTTTTGCTGACCACCATGTTTGTGCCACAAGGTAGGGCTTATGCCGCGTCGGGGCAGGTTCCGGAAGGAATCAGAAATTTCGTTAATCGCTGCTACGATGTTACCTTCGGAAGAAGACCTGATGAGGGTGGCTTCAATTACTGGGCTGGGCAGATAATGGACGGACAGTTGGACGGCTCCATGACTGTGCATTATTTTATTTTCAGTGATGAGTATAAGGCCAGAGGGACCAACAATACACAGTTTGTCCAAGATCTTTACACCATGTTCATGGGACGTGAGCCCGATACGGACGGGTTTAATTATTGGAAATCGGAACTGTCCAAGGGAAGCAGCAGAGAGAAGGTTTTTGCGGGCTTTGCCAACTCCGATGAGTTTTATAATCTTTGTAAGGGTTATGGAATCACTGCGGGTT
>JAILPU010000264.1 GCA_024699395.1 Lachnospiraceae bacterium
GCGTTGTAATGTTCGCTTTGGGTTTTACCTTGATGATGGCACTTGACGTTGCTCTGGGATAACCTATAAAAGCATGCGAGCGTGGGAGAGGAACAAACGTAAGATTTACATCGGCATATTGGAGAAAGGGTTCGATAAAAACGTGCGAATGCCAGGGGCGGGGAAGAATTGTGAAAATACACCGGCGTATTGGAGAAAGGAACCGGCGAAATGAACAGATCTGCGGAAGATTACATCAAGACCATATATCACCTCAAACAGAATATTAACAGTTTACATTCCGCAGATGTGGCTCGTAAGCTGGGTTATTCCAGAGCAAGTGTCTCTCTTGCAATGTCAAACTTAAAGAAAGACAATATCATTGTCATGAACGACAAGGGAGAAATCAGTTTTACCGAGAAAGGACAGGAGATAGCCAGAGGAATTTGCGACAGAGATGTCATACTGTGCGCATTTTTGCAGCAAGTCGCGGGAGTTGATGAAGCGATAGCAAAAGAGGACGCCGAAAGTATAGGATGTTACATAAGCGCACCCACTTATGAAGGCATAAGAAAGTATGTCTCATCCCAAAAGACTCCCGTTAATGACACCTTAAAATAAATTTGTAATTTAAAGTAGCAGTGACATTTTTATCTCCATAAAAGTGCAGATGTCTGAGAGAACCAATCTCGGATATCTGCACTTTGTTTTTTACACGCCCGATGCCGGGCACTAAAAACTGCAACGCAGGTGCATTGAATGCCCTTGACATGGGGCATGGAAAGGTACTATAATCGAGAATATATTTGAAATGCGGTGACGAAGACAGTACCGTATGTCAAGAGCCAAAGCGAGCCGGAGATGGTGAGAGTCCGGTGCAGACGGACATAGGGGAATATCACTTTTGAGCAGCATGCGCGAACGGTAATCTCAGTAGAGCATGACGGCGTTCCCACGTTACGGGAATACATATAGGAGAAATCCTGCATGGAGTAACAGGTGGTAGCGAAACGAGACTTCGTCCTTTTACGGACGAGGTCTTTTTTATTTCACAGGGGAATGGTTTTGTAACTTCCTGTGCAACAAAAAACGTTTTAACAATTAGGAACTAAAATGTAATTACCATGTAATTACGAGAAACAAAAGGGAGAGAACCAATGTACAAACAGGTAGACACCAATCTGAATTTTGTGGAACGGGAAAAAGAAATCGTAAAGTTCTGGAAAGAAAACGATATCTTTGAGAAGAGCATAGAGCTCAGAAAAGACGGACCTACATACACATTTTATGACGGACCGCCGACAGCAAACGGAAAGCCTCACATAGGCCATGTTGAGACACGAACCATCAAGGATATGATTCCCAGATACCGCACAATGAAGGGCTATATGGTACCCAGAAAAGCGGGATGGGATACACACGGACTTCCCGTCGAGATTGAGGTAGAGAAACTTCTTAACTTAGACGGCAAGGATCAGATAGAGCAGTACGGACTTCAGCCCTTCATCGATAAGTGTAAGGAGAGCGTATGGAAGTACAAGGGAATGTGGGAGGATTTCTCACAGACCGTAGGCTTCTGGGCTGATATGGATAACCCTTACGTAACCTATCATGACGACTATATCGAGTCGGAGTGGTGGGCATTAAAGACTATCTGGGAAAAGGGTCTGTTATATAAAGGCTTTAAGATCGTGCCCTATTGTCCCAGATGCGGAACACCTTTGTCCACTGCAGAGGTGAGCCAGGGATATAAGACGGTAAAAGAAAGATCCGCAATCGTTAGATTTAAGTGTAAGGATGAGGATGCCTATATTTTGGCATGGACCACAACACCCTGGACACTTCCTTCAAACGTGGCTCTTTGCGTAAATCCCGATGAGACTTATGCAAAAGTAAAATGTGCCGACGGCAACACCTACTATATGGCAGAGGCTCTTCTTGATACCGTGCTGGGTAAGTTTAAGACAGAGGATGCACCGGCGTATGAGGTGCTTGAAACCTATAAGGGAAAAGACCTTGAGTTCAAAGAATATGTGCCTCTCTTTGAGTGCGCAGGCAAGGCGGCCGAGAAGCAGAAAAAGAAATCACACTATGTTGTTTGTGACACATATGTCACTCTTACAGACGGTACCGGAGTTGTACATATAGCTCCCGCTTTCGGTGAGGACGACAGCCGTGTTGGTAAGGCATACGACCTTGCATTCGTACAGTTCGTAGACGGCAAAGGTGAGCTCACAGAAGAGACACCTTACGCGGGGGTATTTGTAAAGAAAGCAGATCCCATGGTCCTTACCGATCTTGACAAGCAGGGATTGCTCTTCGACGCACCTAAATTCGAGCATGAATATCCTCACTGCTGGAGATGCGACACTCCTCTTATCTACTATGCAAGAGAGTCATGGTACATAAAGGAGACCGCTGTTAAGGATGACCTTATCAGAAATAACAACACCATCAACTGGATTCCCGAATCCATAGGAAGCGGAAGATTCGGAAACTGGCTTGAAAATATTCAGGACTGGGCAATCTCCCGTAACCGTTACTGGGGAACTCCCTTAAACATCTGGGAATGCGGATGCGGCAAGAGAGTATGTGTGGGAAGCAGACAGGAACTTTTCGAACTCAGTAAGGATGAGAAGGCAAAGACCGTGGAATTCCACAGACCATTCATCGATGAGATCAAGCTTATCTGCCCCGATTGCGGTGAAAAGATGAGCCGTGTGCCCGAGGTTTTGGACTGCTGGTTTGACTCCGGTGCAATGCCTTTCGCACAGCATCATTATCCTTTTGAAAATAAAGAGCTTTTTGAAGCACAGTTCCCTGCACAGTTCATCTCCGAGGCAGTGGACCAGACAAGAGGATGGTTCCATTCCCTCCTTGCGGAGAGCACGCTTCTCTTTAACAAGGCTCCTTACGAGAACGTTATCGTTCTGGGACATGTTCAGGATGAGAACGGTCAGAAGATGAGTAAGAGTAAGGGAAATGCCGTAGATCCTTTTGAAGCTCTTGAAGAGTTTGGAGCAGATGCCATAAGATGGTATTTCTATACAAGTTCGGCTCCCTGGCTTCCCAAGAGATTCTCGGGAAAGATTGTAAAAGAGGGACAGCGAAAGTTTATGGGTACCCTTTGGAACACCTATGCTTTCTTTGTTCTTTACGCCAATATTGATAATTTTGATGCAACCAAGTATACTTTAGAATATGACAAGCTTCCCGTTATGGATAAGTGGCTTTTGTCCGGTCTTAATACCGTTGTGGCAAAGGTGGACGACAACCTGTCAAGATACAGGATCCCCGAGGCAGCTACCGCATTGGAGGAGTTTGTTGATGAGATGAGTAACTGGTATGTCAGAAGAGGCAGAGAGCGTTTCTGGGCAAAGGGAATGGAGCAGGATAAGATTAATGCTTACATGACCCTTTATACCGCACTTGTGACCATAGCCAAGGCAGCGGCACCCATGATTCCTTTCATGACAGAAGAGATATACCAGAACCTTGTACGCAGTGTTGATAAGAGTGCACCCGAGAGTATCCATCTCTGTGACTTCCCTGTTTCCGATGAGAAGATGATAGACAAGGAACTTGAAGAGAGCATGGCAGATGTACTTGACTGCGTTGTTATGGGACGTGCGTGCCGTAACGAGGCTGCTATCAAGAACCGTCAGCCTATCAGCACAATGTATATAAAGGCCGACTTTAAGCTTGATGATTTCTATACCGATATCATCAAGGATGAGCTTAATGTAAAGAGCGTGGTTTACTCCGATGATGTAAGAGAGTTCACATCCTATACCTTTAAGCCCCAGCTTCGTACAGTGGGACCCAAGTACGGAAAAGTTCTTGGTAAGATTAAGGAAACTCTCGCAGGACTCGACGGCAATAAGGCCATGGATGAGCTTAAGACCAATGGGGTGCTTAAGTTTGTACTGGACGGGGAAAACGTGGAGCTTTCGGAGGAAGATCTTCTTATAGAGATGACCAAGAAGGAAGGTTATGTATCTCTTGACGACAAGGGTATCACTGTAGTACTTGATACCTGCCTTTCACCTGAGCTTATAGAGGAAGGTTATGTGTACGAGCTTATCTCCAAGATCCAGACCATGAGAAAAGAAACAGGATTCGAGGTTATGGATCACATCCGTGTTTCCATAAACGGTAACGATCTGCTCTTTAATGTAGCCGACAAAAATAAAGAGGCAATCTGCGACAAAGTACTTGCGGAGAGCCTTGACAAAGATACGGAGTATAAAGTAACCAAGGAGTGGAATGTAAACGGGGAAACAGTCAATATTTCTGTAGAGAAGATAGACTGAAAAAGAAGGAGGGAGCAAGAATGAAGAATTCTGCCACTGCAGTGAAGAAAAAGGTTAAGTTTGATAAGGAGCTCTTTAAGCGCAGCGTCCTGTACAATGTAAGGACTCTGTACAGAAAGACCATCGAGGAGGCAACTCCCGCTCAGGTTTTTCAAGCTGTATCCTATGCGATCAAAGATCAGATCGTGGAGTACTGGATGGAAAGCCAGAAGGCTTTTGAAAAGCAGGATCCCAAGATGGTTTACTATATGTCCATGGAGTTTTTGATGGGTCGTGCTCTGGGTAACAACATGATCAATCTCATGGCATACAATGAAGCTAAGGATGCCTTAAGCGAACTGGGATTTGACATTAATGTCATTGAGGACCAGGAGCCCGATGCGGCTTTGGGTAACGGCGGTCTCGGCAGACTTGCGGCATGCTTCCTTGATTCTTTGGCAACATTGGGTTATCAGGCTTACGGTTGCGGTATCAGATACAGATACGGTATGTTCAAACAGCAGATAAAGGACGGCTTTCAGGTGGAGGTTCCCGACAACTGGCTTGCGGACGGCAATCCTTTTGAATTAAGAAGACCCGAGTATGCAAAGATTGTTAAATTCGGCGGATATGTTACCGTAAAGGTTGACGAGAACGGAAGAAGCGTATTTACCCAGGAGGGATATCAGTCCGTTAAGGCAGTGCCCTTCGATCTTCCTATTCTGGGATACGGAAACGGTATAGTAAACACTCTTCGTATCTGGGATGCTGAGCCTGTGGAGTGCTTCCAGCTTGATTCTTTTGACAAGGGTGATTATCAGAAATCCGTTGAGCAGGAGAACCTTGCAAGAAATATCTGTGAGGTGCTTTACCCCAACGACAATCACTATGCCGGCAAGGAGCTTCGTCTGAAGCAGCAGTATTTCTTTATTTCCGCTTCCGTGCAGGAGGCTGTTGCCAAATACATGCGTAAGCATGACGACATAAGAAAGTTTTATGAGAAGGTTACCTTCCAGCTTAACGATACACATCCCACCGTTGCCATTGCCGAACTTATGAGAGTTCTTATGGATGATTATTATCTTGAGTGGGATGAGGCGTGGGAAATCACTACCAAGACCTGCGCATACACCAATCACACCATTATGTCTGAGGCTCTGGAAAAATGGCCCATCGAGCTTTTCTCCAGACTTCTTCCCAGAATCTATCAGATTGTTGAGGAGATCAACAGAAGATTTGTTCTTGAGATTCAGAACAAATACAAGGATGTTCCCGGTGTTGATGTCAATGACAAGATAAGAAGAATGGCCATCATCTATGACGGTCAGGTTAAGATGGCATACATGGCTATCGTTGCGGGATATTCCGTTAACGGTGTGGCAAGACTTCATACTGAGATATTAAAGAATCAGGAACTCAAGGACTTCTACGAGATGTTCCCTGAGCGTTTCAACAATAAGACAAACGGTATCACCCAGAGAAGATTCCTTCTTCACGCCAATCCTTTGCTTGCCGATTGGGTAACGGCTCATATCGGAAGTGACTGGATCACAGATCTTCAGAAGATTGAAGGTTTGAAGATTTATGCTTCCGACAAAAAGGCAAGGAAGGAATTCATGAACATCAAGTACCAAAACAAGGTGCGCCTCGCAGAGTATATTATGGAGCACAACGGTATCGAAGTGGATCCCAGATCCATATTCGACGTTCAGGTTAAGAGACTTCATGAATATAAGAGACAGCTTCTCAACATCCTTCATGTTATGTACCTTTACAATAACTTAAAGGAACATCCCGATATGGATTTCGTCCCCAGGACATTCATTTTCGGTGCCAAAGCGGCAGCGGGCTATATGAATGCCAAGCTTACCATCAAGCTTATCAACTCTGTGGCTGATGTTATCAACAATGACGAGTCCATTAACGGTAAGATCAAGGTGGTATTTATAGAGAACTACAATGTTTCCAATGCAGAGATTATCTTTGCTGCGGCAGATGTTTCCGAACAGATATCCACAGCAAGTAAAGAGGCTTCCGGAACAGGTAACATGAAGTTTATGCTTAACGGCGCCCTTACTCTGGGAACAATGGACGGAGCAAACGTTGAGATCGTTGAAGAGGTTGGAGAGGAGAACGCATTTATCTTCGGTCTTTCCTCCGATGAGGTTATTAATTACGAGAACAACGGCGGATATGATCCCATGACCATCTTCAATGCCGACCAGGATATAAGAAAGGTGCTCATGCAGCTTATAAACGGAACATACAGCCAGGATACCGAGCTCTTCAGACCTCTGTACAATTCCCTGCTCAACACTCTTTCAACCCAGAGAGCGGATACATATTTCATCCTCAAGGATTTCCGTTCCTATGCCGATGCTCAGAAGAGAGTGGAGGAAGCTTACAAGAAAGAGGACAGCTGGGCAAAGAGTGCCATCTTAAATGTGGCATGCAGCGGAAAGTTTACGTCAGACCGTACTATCCAGGAATATGTGGATGACATCTGGCATTTGGAAAAAGTATCATTAAAGCTTAAATAAAAGAAAAGATCAAGGAGTATTTTTGAATGATATCATTAAGTGAAGGCGGAGCATATCTGCTTAACGGTTCGGAACTTATCTACGAGGGAAATGATGCACAGGCCCAGATAAAGAGTAAGACCGGTAAAGAAGTTTCAAAAGAAGAGGCATCAAAGGAGACTATCGCCTACGGCATTTTAAAGTCTCATAACACATCAGACAGCATGGATAAGCTTAAGATAAGATTTGACAAGCTTACCAGCCATGATATTACCTTCGTGGGTATAATCCAGACAGCAAGGGCTTCGGGACTTACATCTTTCCCCATGCCCTACGTGCTTACCAACTGCCACAATTCACTTTGTGCGGTGGGCGGAACCATTAACGAGGATGACCACATGTTCGGTCTCACCTGTGCCAAGAAGTACGGCGGAGTTTATGTTCCCCCTCATCAGGCTGTTATCCACCAGTTTGCCAGAGAGATGCTGGCAACAGGCGGCGGAATGGTTTTGGGAAGTGATTCCCACACCAGATACGGTGCTCTTGGATGTATGGCCATGGGTGAAGGCGGCCCCGAGCTGGTAAAGCAGCTTCTCAATCAGACCTATGATATCAACAGACCCAAGGTGGTAGCTGTATATATGACGGGAAGCCCTGTTAAGGGAGTTGGTCCTCAGGACGTGGCTCTTGCTATCATCGGTGCCGTGTTCAAAAACGGTTATGTTAAAAATCAAGTAATGCAGTTTGTAGGCCCCGGCGTTAAGAATCTTTCTGCCGACTTCAGAATCGGTGTGGATGTAATGACAACGGAGACCACCTGTCTTTCTTCCGTATGGCAGACAGATGAGAAGATTAAGGAGTTCTACGATATCCACTTAAGAGGGGATGACTACAAAGAGCTTGAACCCGGTGCGGTTTCCTACTACGACGGAGTTATCGAGGTTAAGCTTGACGAGATTCGTCCCATGATCGCAATGCCTTTCCATCCCAGCAATACCTACACCATTGAGGAGCTTAACGCAAACCTTCTTGACATTCTTGATGAGACAGAAAAGAGAGCGAAGGTAAGCCTTGACGGAGCTGTTGATTACAGCTTAAGAAGCAAGGTGGTTAACAATAAGTTTGTTGTGGATCAGGGTATTATAGCAGGTTGTGCCGGCGGCGGATTTGAAAACATATGTGCTGCGGCTGATATCCTTAAGGGACGCTATATCGGTAACGAAGGCTTTACACTTTCGGTATATCCCGCATCAATGCCTGTTTACATGGAACTTATCAGAAACGGTTGCGCAGCTACCATAATGGAGACAGGTGCCATTATGAAAACAGCATTCTGCGGTCCCTGCTTCGGTGCAGGAGATACACCCGCGAACAATGCTTTCAGTATCAGACATTCAACACGTAACTTCCCCAACCGTGAAGGTTCTAAGCTTCAGAGCGGTCAGATTGCTTCTGTTGCTCTTATGGATGCAAGAAGTATTGCGGCAACTGCTGCAAACAAGGGTGTTCTTACTCCCGCTACCGAGTTTGACGGGGAATTTACAGGATATAAGTATCACTTCGATTCAGAGATATACAAGAACCGTGTATTTGATTCTAAGGGTGTGGCAGATCCTTCTGTTGAGATTCAGATGGGACCTAACATCAAGGACTGGCCCGCAATGGAAGAACTTCCCGACAATCTGGTTCTTCAGGTGGTTTCTGAGATTCACGATCCCGTAACCACAACAGATGAACTTATACCTTCGGGTGAGACTTCATCCTACAGATCAAATCCTTTGGGACTTGCTGAGTTTGCACTTTCAAGAAAAGATCCCGCATATGTGGGACGTGCTAAGAATATTCAGAAGGCTGAAAAGGCAAGAGTTGCAAAGAACGATCCCGTTGAGGCTGTCAGCGAACTTGGAAGTGTTCTTGATACCATAAAGGGTACATTCAAGGATGTAAACTGCGATAATACCGGATTCGGTTCCACCATCTTTGCCGTTAAGCCCGGAGACGGTTCTGCAAGAGAGCAGGCTGCTTCCTGTCAGAAGGTTCTGGGCGGATGGGCAAACATCGCCAACGAATATGCTACAAAGAGATATCGTTCCAACCTTATTAACTGGGGAATGCTTCCCTTCATAATAAAGGAGGGCGACCTTCCCTTCACCAATCTTGATTATCTTTTTGTACCGGGCATTAAGGATTGTGTAGCAAACAAGGCTTCCGTAATAAAGGCATATGCCGTTAAGGGTTCTGAGTTAAAAGAGTTTGAGCTTACATTGGGTGAGCTTACCGATGAGGAGAGAACTATTATCTTAAAGGGATGCCTGATCAACTACAACAGAGTATAAGAGGAAAAAATGGAATTCAATAAAACATGCGAAAATCCCATGCTTATATGCGGGATCGAACTTATCAAGGAAAAGGATACTCCCGAGAGAAGGGAAACACTTTTTAAAGAATTGACAGAAGCGTCATTTATAGTCGGAGGCTTCCCTGACAGGGAGCCTGTGACCGGAGATGACGGTGAGCTTCATATTACAGAGGGTACCAATGTAAGGTTCCCCATGCTGTCAAATCCCCAGAATCAGCCTTTTGTGGTTGCATTCACCGACAAATACGAATTTGACAAATGGCAGCCCAAGGAAAAGCTCTATCCTTTTAAGATAAGTTTCGGTGAGCTGGCTATGACTGTTTTGGCTAAAAACAGTAAGGGTGTAGGCTCTCCTGCATTGGGTATTGTTATCAATCCCTTCGGAAGCGATCTTGTACTTCCCAAGGAGAGTGTTGCAAAACTTGCCGGACCTGTTCTGGCCAAAATGCAGCAGGAAGCAAGGGCAAAAAAAGAGGAACAGCAGTAAATGTTTCGTAAAAGTTTTTTTTCACTTTTTTGTGCTCTCGCCTGCCTGACGCTTTTTACCGGCTGTGACAATGAGACTGTTCAGAATGCCGATCTTTCCTTTATGGAAAAAGAGGCTGTTCTGGATTATGAGGTAACTCTGCCTTCTCCCTATGTGAATGTGGACAGAGTGGGATACTCATTGGGAGAGGATATTGTGCTCCCCTACAAATCTAAGGTGGATTGCACATCCTTTGATCTTATTGATTCCAAGACCGGTGAGAAGTATTTAAGTCTGGAACTGTCTGAGAATGACTATGATCCCAAACTTAAAGAGTATTCGGGAAATATAAGGCTTGAGCAAATTACAGATTCCGGAAGCTGGCATATCCATAACGATCTGGTGGGTGATTCCTACGATATCAATGTTTCCGGGGATCATTACAAAAAACTTTTGGATGAAAGAATAGAGTCATTTAGGGAAAAGTGCCGGGGTACCGGCGCCGATCCCGGGGTGGCTTTTTCTGTTCTTATGACATATGAGTGGTATCCCGAATTGTTTTTGGATGAAGATGGGGATGAGGTCCCCGATATATTGAACACCATGGGAAACTGGTTTCAGTCTTCGGAGAACGCAAACGCCAAACAGTCCACTGTATATATGTGGGCTGCTCTTTTTGCGAAATATGGGTATCTTTACCAGAACTATGATAAAGCCTTTGCAACGGAATGTATCCAGCGAAGCGGAGCGATTCTGGATAAGGCAGGTTTCGATATGTCAAAGGAAGCCTTTCTGGCAGTTGCCGAATTGTACAGGGCAACAGGAAAGGAAAGCTATCTGGAAGAGCTTTTAAAATATAAAGATTATTTTCTTCAAAACGATGAATATCCCATGGACAGGACATACATGTACGGTATTCTTACTTTTATGTGTATATATCATGAGAATGATATGGAGCTTAGCCGCAAATTCATGTCCGATCTTATGGAGAGGGCAAGAGAATGCGCCGATTCCTATCGTGAGGTTAAGGATACCCAAGAACTTCTTGATATGGGAACGGTTGTTACGGGAGCCAATTACATTCAGTCCGCATATCAGTATTACAGGACCTGCAGAAGGATGATTCATTATATTTCCGGGGAAAATGAACAGGGAATCAATTCCTTTTATGAACCGGGATGTGATGAACAGTATATTCTTATACTGGGCTCTTTAGCTCACAATGAAATGAATTATAACGATTAACATGATTTAACACGATCAACAGCAATTAACATGATTAAAACGATTAAGCACGATCAACAACGATTAACATAATTAAGACGATTAAGTACGATTAACAACAATTAAAACAATACCGGAGGTATATTAAAGTGAAAGTTGTGGTTTTGGCAGGAGGAACCAGCACTGAGAGGGATGTGTCCCTTGTGTCGGGAAGTCAGATATATAAGGCGCTTTTAAGGAACGGTCATAAGGCAGTTCTTGCAGATGTATATCTGGGAATTGATGAGTGCGATGAGGATATTTTTGAAAAAGATAAGGACTGGGCCGAGGGAATTTCCGGAGTGACCGAAATTAATCCCGATCTTGATGCGGTGAAAGCATTGAGAAAGGACGGGGGCAAAAGCTTTTTCGGACCCAATATCTTAAAACTCTGCGCCATGGCTGATGTGGTTTTTTTGGCGCTTCACGGTGCCAACGGTGAGGACGGCAAGCTTCAGGCCACACTTGAATTAATGGGCATACCCTATACCGGTACCGATTATGTCAGCTCCGCAATGGCAATGAACAAGAGTATAACAAAGGATATTTTTGCAGCGCATAACATACCCATGGCCAAGGGCGTAAGACTTGTGAAGGGAGAGAAGGACGAGAGAAAAGTTCCCCTTCCCTGCATTATAAAAGCCTGCACGGGAGGTTCCAGTGTGGGTGTTGCCGTGAGCATGGATGAGTCTCAGTATGAGGCTGCCAAGGCTGAAGCTTTTAAGTATGATGATGAGGTTGTTATCGAGCAGTTTATAAAGGGCAGAGAGTTTTCCATCGGGGTTATTGACGGCAAAGCTCTTCCTGTAATTGAGATAGCTCCCAAGGTGGGCATGTACGATTATAAGAATAAATATCAGGCGGGAAGTACGGTGGAAACCTGTCCCGCACATATAACGGATGCACAGCGTATTAAGCTTCAGAGCGCTGCGGAGGCTGCCTTTTGGGCCCTTAGACTTTCATCCTACGCAAGAATTGATTTTCTTATGGATGAAAATGATGAGGTATATTGTCTTGAGGCCAATACCCTTCCGGGAATGACACCTACGTCACTTTTGCCTCAGGAGGCACAGGCCGCAGGAATAAGCTTTGATGAATTGTGCGAGAAGATACTGGGCATGGCAGTTGGGAAATAAACCAATTTCACCAAGAGTTGAGAATGACCGGTCATCGCCGAAACGATGAAACAACTGCGCCAACAGTTGAGAATAATTAGTACCGCCTAAACGGTGAGTGAAAATTGCCGTCTGACGTTGAGAATGTTTAGTATCACCTAAATGGTGAGTGAATTGCGCCGGTGGTAATTGGCGGTATCATACAGAGGTAGAAATGAATCTGACAGTTAATGAAATAAGGAATATCTGTGACTCTAAGGAAGAGTTGGAAAAAGGGGACCGGGAGGTATCCGGAGTTGTTATAGATTCCCGTCTTGTGGGCGAGGGCTTTGTCTTTGTTGCGGTGACAGGAGAGAGAGCCAACGGACACAGTTTTCTTAAACAGGTATTTGAAAAAGGAGCGGCCTGCGCCGTTATAAGTAAAAATATTGATGAGGTGTGCAGGGAGTACGGCTTTGACAAAGAAAACCTCGGCCCCTGTTTTGTGGTGGAGGATACCCTAAAAACTCTTACCGCTATAGCCGCATACTACAGATCGAAACTGTCCATACCCATTGTGGGCATTACGGGCAGTGTTGGAAAAACTTCCACCAAAGAGCTTATCGCCGGTGTTTTATCGGTTAAATACAATGTTCTTAAGACTCAGGGAAATTTCAACAATGAGATAGGTCTTCCCCTCACTCTTTTAAGGATAGATAAAGAGCATGAGGTGGCTGTTGTGGAGATGGGTATCAGCGATTTTGGGGAGATGTCAAGGCTTTCAAACGTGGCAAGACCTGACATTTGTGTCATAACCAATATCGGACAGTGCCACCTTGAAAAGCTTCAGGACAGAAACGGGGTTTTAAAGGCCAAGACGGAAATCTTTGATTATATGGGAAAGGATTCCGTTGTTATCCTTAACAAAAATGATGACAAGCTTTCCAAGCTTTTGCGGGTAAGAGTGGGAAAGGCACTTAACAGCGAAGGATATGAGGTGAGTCCTCTTTTCTTCGGAAAGGATATGGATGCTTTCGATTGCTGTATTGCAGGGAATGTCAAGAACCTTGGACTTCTTGGAAGCGATGCTCTTATCACCTACGGATATGAGAGCATGGAGGTTCATATTCCTCTGTGCGGTGAGCATATGGTTATGAACGCCGCGGCGGCAACCCTTGTGGGAAGAAAACTCGGTCTTCCCATGGAGATGATAAAAGAAGGCATAGAAAAAGCCACGGCTTGTGAAGGCCGGGGCAAGATATACGAGTATAAGGACATGACACTTATCGACGATTGCTATAACGCAAATCCGGTATCGGTGAAGGCAGGTTTAAAACTTCTTGGTATAACAAAGGGTTACCGTACTGCGATACTGGGAGACATGTTCGAACTTGGGGAAAAAGAAAAGGAACTTCATTACGAAGTGGGTAAAGCAGCTGCGAGTGAAGGTATCGACAGGCTTATATGTATCGGTAAGCTGTCAGAAAACACTTTTTGCGGTGCCAAGGAAATGAATACCGGTATGAAAATCTTTTATTATGAGGATCTGGATTCTTTTCTTAAAGAGATTAAAACCGATATTTTTGCCATTATTCCCAAGGATAGTTCCGTGCTTGTAAAAGCCTCCCACGGAATGAAGTTCACAAGGATTCTTGATACTGTTTTTGAAATAATGGAAAATTAAAAAAGAGATTAAAAATTAAAGGCAGGCTCTTAAGGAGATAAGTATCTGCCTTACCTTGAGGATGGCTTCCTCAACATTGTTTCTTGCCAGTTTGATGCGCTGCTGAACAAGAGCATCCATCAAAACGCCGTCGAATAAAAGATCGCCGAAGGAAAGGAAGCCGTCTGTTTTTATATCGAGATTGACGTCTCTTAATTCTTCACTGAATCTTCTGAGGTAAAATGCGGCCTGATCCATTTTGTTTTTGGCTTCCTGCATTTTACTTCTTTTTATGAGGGAGATTATCAAACCTCCTCCGAAAATATCGAGCCAGCCCCAGTTGGATGCTTTTTCTAAGGAATTTTTGGCTTCGTAAAGATAGGTAAGGGACATTTCTCCGAATTCAATTGCTTCTCTTATTTCATCGTATTGGCTCATAACAGCGCTCCTTTCTTTCGATTACTATAGCATGGGTTTAAGAAGGATACAATAAATAAATTGAGACGAAAAATAGCAGTATCGTGCATTTTGTCTTTGTGATTTGCAATATGATGATATATAATCAAAAGTGGAGTGTTCATGAGAATTTTTAATTATTGAGGTAGACCTGATGATACGTATTAAAAACGGACATGTATGCGATCCGAAGTCCGGATTTGACAATAAGGCTGATATTTATATTTCACAGGGGAAAATTAAAGCCATAGTTCCCGTGGTGGACGGGGTTAAGGCGGCAGTACCTTCTTTTAAGGACAATGCCTCCTATCGTGAGATAAATGCCGAGGGCATGGTGGTGGCACCGGGACTGGTGGATGTTCATTCCCATTTCAGAGACCCCGGATTTACCTACAAGGAGGATATTATTTCCGGAGCCAAGGCAGCTGCGGCAGGAGGGTATACTTCCGTTGTTTTAATGTGTAATACAAAACCCTGTGTGGACAATGAGGCTACTCTCAAATATGTTTTGGATAAAGGTAAAAAGACAGGAATAAATGTTTATTCCTGCGCCAATGTTTCTATGGGAATGAGAAGGACTGAACCGGTGCCTATGGAAGAACTGGCGGCTTTGGGTGCAAAGGGCTTTACCGATGACGGTCTTGCAATTCTCAATGAGGATCTGGTCATCGAAGCCATGAAAAGAGCAGCCAAACTTAAATTGCCCATAAGCTTTCACGAAGAAGATCCCAGAATGATTGTTAACAGCGGTATAAACAGAGGACGTGTAAGCGAGTATCTGGCTTTGGGAGGAGCTCCCAGAGAGGCGGAATATACACTGGTGGCAAGGGATATCAATCTCTGTGAAAGATACGGCGCCACCATTGATATACAGCATGTAAGCTGTAAAGAGACGGTTGATTATATAAGAAGAGCCAAGGAGAGAGGGGTTGATGTCCATGCCGAGGCAACTCCCCAGCATTTTACTTTGACGGAGGAAGCTGTTTTAAGGTATAAAGCAAATGCCAAGATTAATCCTCCCTTGAGAGAAGAGGCTGATAGAAGAGCCATTATAGAAGGGCTTCGTGACAATACCATCGACATGATAGCCACCGATCACGCCCCTCACTCAACAGAGGAAAAGTCAAGAGAGCTTACCGAAGCGCCCAGCGGTATCATAGGCCTGGAGACAGCGTTAGCCCTTGGTGTAACAATCCTTGTGAATAATGAAGGTTTTTCCCTTATGACACTTTTGGAGAGGATGACTGTAGGCCCCGCGAAGGTATACGGCCTTGACGCCGGTTACATCGCAGAGGGTGGTCCCGCGGATCTTTGCATTTTTGATCCCGCCGAGGTGGTTATCCCCTGCAAATATAAATCAAAATCAGAGAACAGTCCGTTTACGGGCTGGGAACTGAGGGGAAAAGTATTCTACACCATATGCGCCGGCAAAGTTGTATATGAAGCGATGTAGCTATATATTAAGTTCTCCGTATGACTGATGGATTGTGTTTGGAATGTAACAGCTGCAGGTTTGTTATATGATGCAGTGCCATTGTGTATTTAATGATTGTGGATTGAAATCATATTATTGAGTGCGTTTTGAATTGCAGCGGTTAAAAAGATGATATAACCGGATTTGAATTAAAGAGGAATCGATATGGCTGATAAAAAGAAAACCGTTGGCAGGGTTTTGGATGTTTGCAAACTGAGCGACGGGATATACGATATGAAAATAAAAACCGAGCTTTCACGGGACGCAAAACCCGGTCAGTTCGTGGGAGTTTTTACAAAGGACAGTAAGAATCTCCTGCCCCGTCCCATAAGCATTTGTGAGGCTGATAAGGATGAAGAGACCCTGCGCCTTGTTTTCAGGACATGCGGTGAGGGAACAAGGGAATTTGCAACCTATAAAAAAGAGGATGAGGTTGAACTTTTGGGAGTTTTGGGAAACGGTTTCCCCATTGAAAAGGCTTGTGGAAAGTCGGTTATGGTAATGGGCGGCGGAATAGGAATTCCTCCCATTGTTGAACTTTCCAAAAAGCTTAGCGAGATGGGCATTACTCCCGCAGCAGTTGTGGGTTACAGGGACAGTGAAACTTTCTTAAAGACCGATCTTGAAAAATATGCCAAAGTTTATATAGCTACCGCAGACGGAAGCGTGGGAGCAAAGGGAACGGTTATGGATGCCGTGGCGTTGAATAATATCAGCTGCGATGTGATATTTGCCTGCGGTCCCATGCCCATGCTCAAGGCTATAAAGGATTACGCTCACAAAACAGGCATTAAAGCATATATCTCCCTTGAGGAGAGGATGGCCTGCGGTGTGGGAGCATGTTTGGGTTGCGTTACAAAGACGGTTAATGTGGATCATCATTCTCATGTAAACAATGCAAGAATCTGCACCGACGGACCTGTCTTTGACGCTGACGAGGTTGATATCTGACGGATTTGGAAAAAGAGGTATATATGAATACAAAGATTGATATTGCGGGAGTAACCTTTAAAAATCCCGTGATGACTGCATCGGGAACCTTTGGTTCCGGAATGGAATACAGCGAGTTTGTGGATCTCAATAAACTGGGAGCCGTTATAACAAAGGGAGTATCCTTAACACCCTGGCCGGGAAACCCCACTCCCCGTGTGTGCGAGGTTTACGGAGGAATGTTAAATGCCATCGGATTACAGAATCCCGGCATTGATGTTTTTAAGGAAAGAGATCTTAAGTTCCTTGAAAATTATGACACCGGCGTCATAGTAAATGTTTGCGGAAAAACCGAAGAAGAATATATAGGTGTTGTGGAAAAACTGGGAGACGAAGACAGGGTGGATATGCTGGAAATAAACGTTTCCTGCCCCAATGTAAAAGAGGGCGCCATTGCTTTCGGTCAGAATCCCGAGGCTTTAAGTAAAATCACCAAGAGGATTAAGGCTGTTTCCAAGAAGCCCATAATCATGAAATTGTCCCCCAATGTTACGGATATTGCTCTTATGGCAAAGGTATGTGAAGATGCAGGTGCCGATGCAGTGTCCCTTATCAATACCATAACGGGAATGAAGATTGATATATACAAAAGGAAGTTCGCCCTTGCCAATAAGACGGGAGGAATGTCAGGTCCTGCCATTAAGCCTGTGGCGGTAAGAATGGTTTATCAGGTTGCTCATGCCGTTAATATTCCCGTAATCGGAATGGGTGGAATCAGAAATGCCGAGGACGCCATCGAATTTATGATGGCGGGCGCAAGTGCTGTCTGCGTCGGCGCCATGAATTTCGTGGACCCTTAC
>JAILPU010000286.1 GCA_024699395.1 Lachnospiraceae bacterium
CACCCGATCCGGATACGGTCCATGAGCCACTTTCAATCGTAACACTTGAAACCTGCGCAACAGTTGATGATGATGAACTTGCGGCTTTGACAACATTTGCAGGAGTGTATGATGTCATTATCATTCCTGCGGCCAATGTTACGACTAATGCTTTTTTGATCTTGAAAAAAATGGATTTTGTCATTCTCTGTGCCTCTTCCTCCCTGATTAAATATTTGTTAAACACTCCATTAAGATGTGCGGAAACACTCCGCACATCTTAATGTAAATGTCAGTTCATAAAAAATGCCGATTCAAAACGGCTTCGTATAAAATTATATCAGCAATCTGCAATAAATAAAACCAAAACATTTGGATTTTTTTGTTATAAATTCTACCAAAATTATCTGCTCTTTTTTGGTATAGTTACCGAATCCAATGTATCGCCGTTGATATTTACAAATCTGTACTCAAGTCCCGAACTTGTAACTTTGATGATTCCTGCCGAACTGGGGCTGATCTCCAATTGGTAAGCCTCAATAAGAGGATTGGTGCTGTCGTGACGTACAGTGCTTGCGTCTACAACACTTGTCCCATTGAATTCGGAACAGGTCGCATAAACAGTACCCTTATTGTTGTCTGTAGACTTCTTCCCGTTGTATATCCTGTATGTACGGTTATACTCGTGAACATCTCCCGCAAGAACCAGATCTACACCATACTTGTCAAAAAGCTGGTTGAAGTAAGGGTAATATGCTTGGGTTCCGTGTGATGCAGGTACAGTATCTCCATCGGATGAACGATAGAAAGAAGGGTAATGTTCCTGAACGATTATATAATCATAATTACCTTTCTCACCGGTACATACATTTTCAAACCATGCCTGCTGTCTCTTAATGAATTCCGACTCGGATGCATTATAATTATTGGGATTGTTCTGTGTGCTCGAGCAGTTGTCAATATTTACAAACAGCACCCTGTTATAAATGAAATAGTAAGTTGATTCGCATCTGTCAGGACCGTTATCAGGGTAGTTTACCATATCATTGAACCACTCTGCCGAATAATACTTGGTCTTGCTTGAGCTTCCGGTACGCTTGTAATATTCCTTGTTACCGGTTACAGGTGCGAAGATTGTATTCTTCAAAGCATCAACCTTGTCAAACTCTTTCCAGCAATCGTAATCATTGGAGTACTTTACAAGGTCACCGGAGAATACGATTACAGGCATGTTATTGTTAGAAATGGTTGAAAGTTTTGAGTACAAAGTGTTGAATATTCCGGGCTTTTCGGAATCTGCAGGATCGGCATGCATATCACCGAACCATCCGATATAGAAGCTTGAAGTGCTTCCGGAAGTCTTGAATGATCTTATCTTGGTGGATCCGGAATCATTCTTTATAAGGTAATTGTAAACAGTGTTGGAAGAAAGACCCTGAAGGGTATACTTAAATGAATAAGTTGTGGTGGAACGCTTGTAATATCCTTCTGTTGTTGATTTTACATCGGTACCTGTAAGTGGAACTGTCTTAGCCGATGTGTCTGTTGACTTCCAGTAATAGAGAGTTGCCTTCTTAACTGTTGAATGGAAAGCAATATTCATACTGTTTGCGGGATCCGCTCCGGGATTAGCCATAACTACATTGATGGTAGAAGTTTCGCTTGAAGGATTTGTGGGAATGCTGTTACCTGCAGGTGTTGCCGTAGGTGCTGCTGTAGGCTTTGCTGTGGGCTTTGCTGTAGGTGCCGCCGTGGGCTTTGCTGTGGGCTTTGCCGTAGGTGCTGCCGTGGGCTTTGCTGTGGGTTTTGCCGTAGGAGCCGCTGTAGGCTTTGCTGTAGGTGCTGCCGTGGGCTTTGCTGTGGGTTTTGCTGTAGGTGCTGCTGTGGGCTTGGGAGTTGCATTGTTCTGTGCACCAAGCTCCAATGTGCCGAATACATTTGCAGCTGCAAACTCCGAAACAGATGCGGGATAATTGTCAAGCTCATCCCAGTTTGCATCAATAACACCGATATTAACTCTGATATCTGAAGTAACATTATTAAATGCGTTCAAAGGAATTCTGTACTCTGCGAAAGCATTGTCATCATATCTTGATGTCTCAAAACTTTTTCCGGATTCAGTCCAATCCCATGAACCGTTGGTACCTGAATATTTATAGAGAGTATCTCCCTGAAGAAGATAATCCGCACCTTTATTTGAAAGACCGTTTGTATGATTTCCATCTACGTCAAAATAGTAATTCTCTTTTGAGTAATTGGTAACGTCCTTTAATTTTCTTTCGATGTAAAGAGAGTCGCCGTATGCTACAGCGCTAACTTCTGCAAAAAGACCTGCGTTTTCACAAAGCTTGGGAGCATATTTCCAATCCTGAGACGAACCGTCTATTATGATTTCGGGATGGGAACTGTTTCCAAAGCCCATGGATTTGATTGTAAATGTCTGCTGTGATGTGGGAGCTGTAAAACCTGAACAGTTTCCTATATCACAATAAAGTTTTAAACCTGTGATGTTTTTGGTGAGCTGAACCGAAATAATCTGCTCATTTGCTGAAGTGAATAATCCGTCGGTGCTCCAATGGCTTCTGTAAGAAGTTGAAGCAGTATTCTGGTCATCAGCTATACCTAAAAGCATTCCTTTTCTTGCAGGAATAACTGTCATGTAGAAGGTATCGTATCTGGTACAGTCACAGTTTGATATATCAATATCAACTGTGCTCCAGTCTCTGGGCACATCATATGTAATATGTGTTCCCGCACTGTCGGACACGATCTGATAACCTGTTGACGTTGCTACATTGATAGATGCTGAAGGCGTACCCCCTGCAGCTTCTGCTTGTGAAGTGTTAAGACCCGTGAGCACTAAGGCCAAAGAGAGAACAAGGCCCAAAGCGTGTCTCAGGGAAGATTTAACTGTGTTCACAATACCCCTTTCTTATGCTTTTATGGTGCATAACCCCTGACTCTACGGGGGCGGTATAAACCGAAGCAAAAAAAGAGGCGTATGAACCCATTTTTCGCCCCCCGTATACATTATATAGTTACATAATTATCCCTTCCGCGAAAAATTCCGGAAGGTGAAAATTCGGTGTAGGTGAGTCAATATGAGAAAATGCCCCATAATGCTCAATCTCTTCACTCTCGCTGATCTTGTAGAGGTTAAACGTAACCCTGTCACCTCTTTCAAAACCATCTTTGTTTGCTAAATCCTTAAATACCCTGTTGGGAATCTTAACATGTGCTGCCCATTCACTGTCCAAGATTTCCGTTTTTATCTCTATCGATGTATCTGTAAGTTCATCGAAGTTGGTCCTTTTTGCCCTTGCGACCCCAAATCTGCAAAGGAAGGCCCCGTTAGCGTTTATCTCGAGATTAATATATTTCTCCGACACATTCGGTTCGGGATTTATAAAAAACTCCACTGCGCTGTCTTTATATACCGGATCGTTATATTGGGTATAGACCCTTTTGGGATCTTTTTCCTTAACAAGAAAGTCTATTGCCAGTCCGTAACCCCTTACGACTGCCATTTTAACTTCCATATCCGGCTTTACTCTGCTGTTCCACAAGTAATCACTGACAGAAAGAGCTTCGCATAAAGCGAGCTCTTTCTCAGTGTCAATCATTTTAATTTCTACCCTTTTATTATTTTTCACTGTCTTTGATCTTAGCAATGATGGCCTTCATGTCGTCCATCTTGCGCTCCATATCACGAACAAGTTCAAACTGGGTATGACATCTTACCACGTTGTGGCCTTCATAATGAGTTCTGAAATAAGTATCACCCTCAAGATAATCGGTAAGGAATCTCATTCCGCACTCAAGTGTCATTGTCTTGGCACCGTAAGGCATCATCTCAAGCTCCTTATCGGTAAGCTTACCGCCGCAACCCTTAAGGAAGCCCTTTGCGTAGGTCTCGAACAAATCAAGAGAAAGGGAAACCTTTGAGATATCCTTCTCATCCTCAGCAGCTGTGTTAGCGCCAAAACGGATGGAATCACCGAAATCGTTGATGGAAAGACCGGGCATTACGGTATCAAGGTCGATAACGCAAAGTCCCATGCCTGTCTTCTTATCGATAAGAACATTGTTAAGCTTTGTATCGTTATGGGTAACTCTCAAGGGAAGCTCTCCGCTCTCAAGCATGGAGTATGTAAGCTTCATGTCCTCAGCTCTGTCCATAACAAACTGGATTTCATCCTTAACGCTGTCATTTCTTCCCAGCTCGTTCTTGGCAACAACTTCTTTGAAGTGCTCAAAACGCTTGGGAGTATTATGGAAATCAGGAATAACATCAAAAAGCTGTGAAGCATCAAAATCGGAGAGAAGGAACTGGAATCTTCCGAATGCATATGCACTCTGGTAGAAATCCTCAGGCTTCTCAACAACATCAAAGCTCAATGACTCTTCAACAAAAAGATATACTCTCCAGTAAGAACCGATGCTGTCTTTGTAGTAAGGCTTTCCGTCTTTTGTGAGAACAACGTTCATTGTCTCTCTGTCGGGATCGCCACCGTTGGCAATGATTTTCTTTCTGAGGAAGCTTGTAACGTTACAAACGTTCTTCATAAGTTCCTCAGGATTGCGGAAGATAAGATGATTCATTCTCTGGAAAATGTATCTTGTTCCGCTTGAACACTTTACAAGGAAAGTATCATTGATATGACCGTTACCATATCTCTCGCAGGAAACCACTTCGCTGTCAAACCGGAAATTGTCTCTTGCTTCATCAATTTTTGCGCATAAATTTTCTCTTTCCATTCTGCTCTCCTTGAAATCTTAGTCCCAAAGTTTCTCTGTGTATACGCCCTCGGCTTTAAGGGCTTTAATGGCATCCACAACCTTACCCTTGTCTTCCTTATATGTAACGCCGAACCACTTGTCCATAGATGTCATAACATCTACGGTTGCCTCGTTGTTAGAAAGCATTTCCTGGACAACGCTGGGCAAGTAGAATTCACATTTAAGGGGGTTAAAAGGTTTCTCGTTATCCAGGAATGCTTTAAATCTACCCTCAAGAGATTCAAAAATCTTAGTAGTGAATCCCCAAAGGTTCATGGAAACGATCTCATCCTCAGGAAGTCCAACCCATGTCTTACCTTCATCTTCGGTATACTCAACCTTACCGTCATGAAGCTCGATACGTGTTCTCTCCTGAACTTTGATAAGCTTCATATCATCACTTACTTCGCAAACGCCTCTTGAAACGTGACCGTTCTCTGTAAGTGTATTCTTTACTACATAGCCAACCATGCAAAGCTTGGAAGCATCATCTGTGGATGCAAGCTTGTCGTAAATCATCTTGAAAGCATGGCTTCCGTAATAGTCGTCGGCATTGATAACTGCGAAAGGGCCGTCGATAACGTCCTTGCAGCACCAGATTGCATGACCTGTTCCCCAGGGCTTTGTACGTCCGTCGGGAACATCGTATCCTGCAGGAAGCTTATCAAGCTCCTGGAATACATATTCAACTTTTACTTTCTCAGCGATTCTGTCACCGATGGTTTCCTTGAAATCTTTTTCGATTTCTTTCTTGATGATGAAAACAACTTTCTCGAAACCTGCTCTTACAGCGTCAAAAATTGAGAAGTCAA
>JAILPU010000017.1 GCA_024699395.1 Lachnospiraceae bacterium
GCTGTTTTCTTACCCTCTTTACGAAGCTTTTGGGACATGGCAAGATTCTTTTTGAAATCCTCCTCATCAAAAGGATCGTAATAAATCTTAACAGCATCCTCAGGTACCGATATCTTTACTTTCTGATGGTTAAGGGCCTCCAAAAGGTCGTCGATAACAATGGCGAAACCAATGGCAGGAGCATTGAATCCGAACTGACTTAAAAGTCCGTCGTATCTTCCGCCCTTCACAAGGGCCGTTCCTATTCCGAAGGTATAGGCTTTAAACACAATACCGGTATAATAATTGTACTTGCTTAACATTCCCAAATCGAAGGAAACGTAGTCGCATACTCCGTAATGATCAAGATATTTGTAAACCGCCTCAAGACGCTCAATAGCCCTTCTGGAACGCTCGTTGTTAACCATATCCTTACATTCCTGAAGAGAATTCATATCGTTAAACATATCGGCTATCTTAAGGATGCTCTCACGATATTTGTCATCCACATTTGTCTGTGCAAGAAGATTCTCGGTTGCAAAATAGTTCTTACCTGAAATAAAGCTTCTCAAAGTAAGTTCGGTTTCCTCATCAAGCCCCGCTTCCTCGCATAAGCCTTTGAAAAATCCGGAATTACCTATGGTTATACGAAAATCGGTAAGACCCGCAGCCTTAAGCGCGTCAATTACCATTGCGATAACTTCCGCATCGGCACACACCGAATCGTCGCCTATAAGTTCCGCACCCATCTCGGTCACTTCTCTTAACTTTCCCTGAAGCTTGCTTAAATTGGTATATGTATTACCTTTATAGCATAATCTTACGGGATCTTTTTCATCATAAAAATATTTGGCAGCGCATCTTGCAACGCTGGGGGTATAGTCGGGGCGAAGTACAAGGGTATTTCCCTCATTATCAAAGAATTTATAAAGATCTTTACTGGGAACCGTACCGCACTCCTTTGAAAATACATCGAAAAATTCAAAGGTGGGAGGCTGAATATCCTCATATCCGTAAGACTTAACGATATCCCTTATTTTATTCTCAAGTTCCATCTTCTCGGCAAAATCCTTACCGTAGATGTCCCGGACACCGTCAGGTGTATGCAATAAGTTTTTCATAAATATCCTTTCGTCACTTTAGTTCGCTAATATGATAATGCGATATCAAAATAAACTACCGAGAGTATACTTTATATTCGCGGTCTTGTCAATCCCTACCTGTCACTCGTCCCTGGATTGAAGATCCAGATTAACCGCATCAAGATAGGGAACCAGGAGCCCATTTTTGCTTTTAATAAAGTATTCTTTTTCCGTCTCGTCCATGGAAAAGCTTTTTCTGCCGCCGTTTTTGGCTCTTTCCCAGAATTCTTTTAACCTGGAAAACCTTAAATAATACATAAGGTTTTGTTTCGTATAATATATAAGGAAAAAGGAAACGCCCCCCTGCTTCTCAAATTTCTCCATAAAATCCACTTGATGTTCATGGATATTCTGAAGCCTGAAGGTATCCGTGGCGCATTCCTTGGCGTCAAAGCAAAGGGGGATCCCCTGAACGGCGCCTATGTAGTCCACGGTACTTTTCTTATCAAAATAAGCCAGAGTTATCTGAGTATGCTCCTCGTTCATCTTTATGGGAGTTATGGGAGTGGGTATCTTTTGCATTAAACAAAGGCCGCTCTCCTCATATTTTTCGTTTGTTCTGTTTATCATCTCCTCAAAAACGGAGCCTCTTAAACCTCTTGAAGACCATGTTCCCATTTTTCAAATCCTGTTTCTTTAAGTATCTTTTTAAATTCTTCGGGAAGATCGCAAACTATAATTTTACCGGACATTTCGGGGAATTCCGGACACCTCTTGGGAAAACCGGCCATGTATGCCACAAGAAGCTGATGACTTTTGTCCCCTGCATTTGATTTTAATTTATGTGCCCCGTATTTAACATCACCCACAATGGGATGGGACAAATTTGAAAGCTGAGCCCTTATCTGATGACTTTTTCCCGTTAAAAGATGAATCTTAAGAAGGGTGGAATTGTTTGATGATGCTATGGGGTAAAATACAGTATGTATGGGAGAAGCATCCTTGTCCCCGGTTTTGTTAACCACTAAAGATTTGTTGGTCTTATGATCTTTAACAATAAAGGCTTTAACATCCTTAACGGAGTCAAATATCCCTTCGCAAAGAGTAATATAATACTTATTAAGGGTTCTTTCCTTTAACATTTTGGAAAGCCCCTGAAGTCCTCTCATGGTTTTACCGCAAAGAACCAGTCCCGCCGTATTTCTATCAAGTCTGTTACAAACCGAAGGCTTAAAGCTTTCAAGAGTCTTTGGTGTTATTTCACCTTTGTTAATAAGATACCCGACGAGCCACTCGTTAACGGAAATATCATTGTCTTTAGCCTGCTGTGACAAAACTCCCACAGGTTTAAACAAAATAACTATATCTTCGTTTTCAAATATCACCTTAATGCCCTTAAGGAAATTGAAACCCTTTTCGTACAAAGAATTTT
>JAILPU010000039.1 GCA_024699395.1 Lachnospiraceae bacterium
CAGAGATGGCTTACTTTGGGAGGTATAACTTTTCAGCCCTCGGAGACAGCCAAAATATTATTGATTTTATTTCTTGCTCAGTTTATTATGAAATATAAGGAAAAACTCAATACAGTGAAGATTTTGGGGGCTTTGGTATTACTTTTTTCAATACCCTGGTTTCTTGTGTTTAAGCAGCCGGATCTGTCCACATCCATAGTTCTTCTTGTGATATTCTGTATTATAGTTTTTATCGGCGGTATTGATTATAAACTGGTACTTACATTGATTTGTACGGTGTTGCCTGCCATAGCGATAGTAATATTTCTCGCTATGCAGCCCAATATAAATATCCTTAAAGATTATCAGAAAGACAGAATCATGGCTTTCATTAATCCTGAGGAATACGCCAATGATGAGGCATACCAGCAGCTAAACTCCATTACAGCCATCGGTTCGGGAAGGCTTAACGGAAAAGGCTACAAAAATGATGATATTTCATCTGTGAAAAACGGTAATTTTATTTCCGAGGCACAGACCGATTTTATTTTTGCGGTTATAGGAGAGGAGTTTGGATTTAAAGGTACTTTGACAGTAATTATTTTACTGTTTTTGATAGCCCTTGAATGTATTGCCGTCGCCAGACGAGCCAAGGATCCGGCGGGGGCCATGATTGCCGGGAGTATCGGGGGGTTGATTGCTTTTCAATCCTTTTTCAACATAGGGGTTGCGACATTTATATTGCCCAATACGGGCTTGCCGTTACCTTTTGTAAGTTACGGACTGACATCCCTTTTAAGTCTGTATATTGCTGTGGGTCTTGTTCTGAATGTCAGGCTTCAGGCAATCAAATTAAGAGAGATTGGAATCGACGAAAGAAGGTAAAATATGAATATTGCTTTAATAGCACATGATGCCAAAAAGAAACTTATGCAGAACTTCTGCATTGCATACAGAGGTATTTTAAGTAAAAACGAATTATATGCCACCGGTACCACGGGGCGTCTTATAGAAGAGGTTACTAATCTTTCCGTACATAAATATCTTGCGGGACATCTGGGGGGAGCACAACAGCTTGGAGCCCAGGTGGAACATAACCAGATGGACCTTGTGATTTTCTTACAGGATCCCAATTCACCGGCCATACCTCATGAGCCGGATGTTCACAATATTATGAAGCTTTGCGATATTCATAATATTCCTCTTGCAACCAATCTTGCGAGTGCGGAACTTCTTATCAAATCCCTGGACCGAGGAGATTTAGAGTGGCGTGAAATGTATAAATAAATCTTTGATCATAAGCCTTGTTCTTATCTTTTCCATAGGTTTTACAGGGTGCGGGAAATTAGAATACGATCTTAAGTACAATGCACAGTCCTGTGCATTGTTTTCCTATGCCTCCGACGAAGAGAAGGCGGATACTTTTGCGTCCAATCTTTGCGTTACGGATAACGGGCTTTCGGAAGATGAATACAGCGCAAAGGCTATGGGACTCTTTGACCTTAACAACAAAGAGACCATCTATGCAAAAAATGTCCACGAAAGGCTTTATCCTGCTTCCATTACCAAGATTATGACTGCTATAGTGGCGCTTAAATACGGTTCTTTGGATCAGATACTTACCGCCTCCGAAAGAATCTATATTTCCGAGTCGGGAGCTCAGGTTATCAATCTTAAGCCCGGGGATACCATGACCCTTTCCCAGGCTCTTCACATTCTTCTCATTTATTCAGCCAACGATGTTGCCAACTTAATAGCCGAAAATATCGGCGGTTCCATCGACGGATTTGTGGACATTATGAACGATGAGGCCTACAAATTGGGAGCGACCAATACTCATTTCAAAAACCCTCACGGCCTTTCCGATGACGAGCATTATACCACGGTATACGATCTCTACCTTATTTTCAACGAAGCTGTTAAGTACGATGTTATATGTGAGATTATTCACATGAACAATTACAATACCACCTATCATAACGCTATGGGGGAACCTGTGGAGTTCGAGTGCAGGACCACCAATCTTTTCTTAAGAGATGATTATGATAACAAAAGTCCTTCGGGAGTTACAGTTATAGGCGGTAAGACCGGTACCACAAACGCAGCGGGACATTGCCTTTTGCTCCTGTCAAAGGACGATTCCGGAGCCCCCTATATTTCTGTAATTTTGTGCGATTCCCAAAGAGAAACACTTTACAGTGAAATGTCTGAGTTGTTAGAAAAAATAAATTGATTCCTGTTGTTTTTTGATAAATGATATACTATAATCTAAATATGTAATCTAAAAACTTCACAGGAGGGCATGCCCATGGTTCAGTTGATTCTCGGTCAAAAAGGTAAAGGTAAAACAAAATTCTTGCTGGACAAAGTCAATGAAGCGATCACCGGGACAAACGGTAACATCGTTTTCCTTGACAAGAACACGAAGCATATGTATGAGCTTAACAATAAAATAAGACTCATAGATGTTTCGAGTTACGAACTACTGAATGAAGACGAATTCGTTGGTTTTATCTCAGGTATCCTTTCACAGGATCATGATCTGGAACAAATGTATTTCGATTGTTTCTTACAGATTTCGGGCGTGGGAGACGGTGATGTTACTCCCGTTCTCAAAAGATTACAGACAGTCAGTGAAAACTTCGGTGTAGATTTCTATATCTGCATATCTCGTGATAAATCTGAAATTTCCGCAGACTTTTCGGATAATATCCTGGTTGCGTTATAAAACATAAATATATATAATATTCTTTGAAAGCCTCGGCATGCCGGGGCTTTCCTTAAAGTTTTTAATCAATTAATTCCTTCGGAGGCACGTTTTGTCCAAGAATCACCAGATAGTGGAGCTTCGTAAGAAGAGAGCCGCTCTTAAAAGAAGAACCAACAGCATAACGGGAATTACTTCCATCATTCTTGTGCTTGTTCTTATTTATGTGGCTGCCATTGTATTTTTATATTTTCAAAAACAGCATATTGCAAGGTATGAAGTTAAGAAGGGATCTCTTTCCACCGAGAACACCTACAGAGGCTTGATACTTAGGGATGAGATGACCGTAAGGGCCGATAACGCCGGCTATGTGAACTATATGGTGGCCGAGAACGAGCGTGTGGGAAAGTACGACGCCGTTTATATGCTTGACGAAACCGGAAGATTAAATGAAGAGCTTATGAAGCTTGAAATTAAGGACAACGCTCTTTCCGAGGGTGAGTTAAACGAGTTTAGAAGCGATCTCATTAATTACAGTCATTCTTTTGATTGCCGTAATTATTCTTCGGTATATGAATTCGAGAAAAGTATGACCAACAGCGTCTCAAAGCTTCACAATGCCTATCTTTTAAAGCATGTGAACGATTCCGGTGAGCTGGGTACGGATCTTGTAAGCGTGTGCACAGCCCCTGAAACCGGAAACGTTTCTTTGTGGTATGACAATCTTGAGGATATTACTCCGGAAAATGTTAATTCCGCACTTTTTGATGAATCCAATTACGAGAAAACAGTTCTTGAGGGCAATTCCCTTGTGGCCGGGGGTGACGTGGTATATAAGGTCTGCGGCGACGAGAACTGGTCTGTTATTTTCCCTATTGAGCGTTCCAGAGGGGCAACTCTTTTAGAGGAAGGGTATATTAAGATAAAGTTTTTGAAGAATCAGTATGAGTCCTGGGCCGGCGTGGATCTTTTGGACAACCCTGACGGCAATTCTTATCTTAAATTAAACTTCAATAATTCCTGCATCACCTTTTTAAATGACAGATTTATTGATGTGGAGCTTTTGGTGGATTCCGAGAACGGTCTTAAAATCCCCAATTCCTCCATTGCTCAGAAGGAGTTTTATCTTATTCCTTCTCAGTATGTGATTGCAAAAGAAGAGAATTCCTACGGAATTTTAAAGCAAAGCTACAATGATGACGGCAATCCCTATGTAAGCTTTAATAACGTGGAGATTTACAGCTTTGACGCCGAGGCGGATGAGTATTACCTTGACAGCGATACCGTAAATGCAGGGGATATCCTTTACATGGAGGATAATGTCACCACCTTTACAGTAGGTAAGAAAGCAACCCTTACGGGTGTTTACAATATCAATAAGGGTTATGCGGATTTCAAGGAGATAAACGTCCTTTATTCCAACGACGAATATTCCATCGTTAAAGCGAACACCACTTATGGTTTAAACGTTTACGACTATATCGTTCTGGATGCCCAGGCAGTAACCGACGACCAGATAATCAATAAATAAGGAGTATTTTGATGATTAAGGATAATATTGAATATGTCCAAAGCGAGATGAAAAAGGCCTGTGAGAAATCTAACAGGGACATAAATGATGTAAAGCTTATTTGCGTTAGTAAGACTAAGCCCGTTAGTGACATACAGGAAGCATACGATGCGGGTGCCAGGGACTTTGGTGAAAACAAGGTTCAGGAATTAATGGATAAAATTGATAAGCTTCCCGATGATATAAGGTGGCATCTTATCGGGCACCTTCAGACCAACAAGGTTAAATACGTGGTTGGGAAAGTCTTTATGATTCACAGTGTTGATTCCTTGAAACTTGCTGCGGCCATCGATAAGGAATCGGAAAAGAAGAATGTGATCACTGATATTCTTTTGGAGGTAAACATCTCCGGAGAGGAATCAAAATTCGGTCTTAAACCCGAAAAACTCAGTGAAGTTGTATCTGAAATTGAAAAACTTGAACACGTTAACTTAAAGGGTTTCATGACCGTTCCTCCCATAATAAACGATTCTTCTGACAATTCCGTTTATTTTAAACGCTTAAAGGATTTATCTGTTGACATAATGGGTAAAAAAACAGATAATAATTGTGGAATTGAGTTGTCTATGGGTATGAGTGACGATTACCGTACAGCCATAGAATGCGGAGCTACTTATGTGAGGGTTGGGTCTTTTATATTCGGGGCCAGAGATTACTCCAAGCTTTAATTCGATCCGGATATTAAAAACGAAAGGTTGGATGAAGAAAAATGGGTACTATCGATAAACTTATAAATGCATTTCGTGTAAATGACGATTCCGATTATATCGATGACGGATATCTTGATGAAGATGACGAGGAGGTTATAATTCCTACCAAAAGTCATTATAAAAAGAACAAAATAGAAGAGGAAGATACATTTGAGGACGATCCTGCTGTTACCAAGAAACCCAATAAGGTTTTCGGCAAGCTTTCTTCCAAGAAAGAGGTTGCTCCTTCTTACGATTCCAACCTTCAGCTTTGCCTCTTTAAGCCCAACGAATTCGATGATATTTATCAGATTACGGAGATTCTTAATGCAAGAGTTCCCGTTGTTCTTAACCTTAAAGGTCTTGATATGGTATTGGCTCAGAGAATGATGGATTTCGTAAGCGGTTCCTGCGCAACCATCAAGGGAAGAATCGAAGATGTGGATGAATCCATTTTCATCGTTGGTCCCGACAATCTTTCCATTGTGGACAAGAGTTTTAAGGCAATAGTTGACGGCAGTTCCTCAGAGGATCTTTATTAATATTTGAAAACAACTTCCCACCTCTTTACTGTGTGGGAAGTTTTAATGTCAGGAGTATTTATGTCCAACAGACTTATGGTCAAACTTAACAAAAAGCCCTGTTACGACATTCTTATTGAGAATGATTTAAGCGCTTTAAATAATGAGATAACAAACCTTTATCCCGAAAAAAGAAAGCTTTGTATTATTTCTGAATCAAATGTTTTCCCTCTTTGGGGCGAAAAGGTTATCAATACTTTAAAAGAAACAGGCTTTGAGGTCCTTCATTATGAGTTCAAGGCAGGGGAGGAGAATAAAACCCTTGCCACAGTCAATAAGATATACGAATTCCTTATTAAGGAGCATTTCGAGAGAAGAGACGTGCTTGTGGCTCTCGGTGGAGGCGTGTGCGGTGACATTACAGGTTATGCCGCTGCCACTTATTTAAGAGGCATTGATTTTATCCAGATTCCCACGACCCTTCTTTCCTTTGTGGATTCCTCTGTCGGTGGTAAAACAGGAGTTGATTATAAGGGTTACAAGAACATGGTGGGAGCTTTTAAGATGCCTCGCCTTGTATATATCGATACGGAATTTCTTAATACCATTTCCGACAGGATGTATTATTCCGGATTTGCAGAGGTTATGAAAGCTGCCCTTATTAAGGACGGTGAGTTCTACGAGTGGCTTATTTCCAATATGTATGAGATCTGCGAGAAGGATAAAGATGTTGTATCCGAAATGATTTTCAGAAGCGTTGACATCAAAAGACAGGTGGTTGAAAAGGATCCCTTTGAAAAGGATGAGAGAAGACTTCTCAATTTCGGTCATACCATCGGTCATGCAATCGAAAAGTACAAAAAATATACTCTTTCCCATGGAGAATGTGTTGCTTTGGGTTGCGTCGCGGCTTCCTACATTTCTCTCAAAAAGGGATTTATCACCAACGATGAGCATTATGAGATAAGAGATATGTTTGTTCCCTTTAATCTCCCCATCACCGTAAGCGATATCGAGCCCAAGAAGATTTTGAAAATCTTGAAATCCGACAAGAAAGCCAAGAACGGCATTGTGAGCTTCGTACTTTTAAAGAAGCCTGGAAAAGCCTTCGTGTGCGACGAGGTTTCGGATAAAGAGATACTGGAAGGCATAAATGCCGTATTTTTTGATATTAACGCAAACGATTAAGGATTTGGCATGAAAAAATATATAATGATAATCATCGATATAGTGTTGGCAATTCTCTTGGTCCTTTTCGACCAGTTTACCAAGTACCTTGCAATTGCTAATCTCAAGCAAAAAGCGGCCTACACGGTTATCGACAAGGTTTTCGAGCTTCAGTATCTTGAAAACAGAGGCTCGGCCTTCGGAATACTTCAGAATCAGAAAATGTTCATATTGTTTGTGGGAGTCGTTTTTATGGCGGTTATTTGCTATTTTATGATTAGACTTCCCATGAAAAACAAGTTTATTATTCTCCATGTGCTTTTGTCCTTTATTTTCGCCGGTGGCGTGGGGAATATGATCGACAGAATAAGATATGATTACGTAGTGGATTTTTTCAGTTTTATACTGATTAATTTCCCTGTGTTCAATGTGGCTGACTGTTATATTGTGGTTGCCACCATAGTTTTGTTCTTCCTGTTTGTTTTTTATTACAGCGAAGCAGATCTTGATTTCCTCAAATTAAAAGCAAGCAAGACTCGTGAGATAAAGTAATGAAAGAATTTCAGTTTACAGTGCCCCAAGAACTGGATGATGTGCGTATCGATAAGTGCGTAAGCGCCCTTATGGATTCATTGTCCCGTTCTTTCATACAAAAGCTTATTAAAGACGAAAACGTGCTCCTTAACGGTAAAACAGTTAAGGCCGGCAGCAAGGTTTCTGTTTTTGATGAGCTTATTTTATATCTTCCCGATGCGGTGGAAATTGATATTAAACCTGAAAACATTCCCTTGGATATCCTTTACGAGGATGATTCTGTCCTTGTGGTTAACAAGCCAAAGGGTATGGTAGTACATCCCGCCTGCGGCCATTATTCCGGGACTCTTGTAAACGGTGTAATGTATCATTGCGGAAATGAACTTTCCGGAATCAACGGCGTACTTCGCCCCGGTATTGTTCACAGGATCGATATGGATACCACAGGCTCTGTTATCATATGTAAAAACGACGCTGCCCATAATTCAATTGCCGCACAGCTTAAGGACCATTCCGTCAATAGGGAATACAGAGCCATATGCCACGGCGTTATCAAAGAAGATGAACTTGTGATAGATAAGCCCATTGGAAGAAATTCCAAGGACAGGAAGAAAATGGCTGTTGTCCCCGGGGGCAAACAAGCTGTGACCCATGTTACAGTGTTGGAGCGATTCGAGGGTTTTACATATGTAAAATGCGTTCTTGAAACCGGCCGTACCCATCAGATAAGGGTGCATCTTTCCTCTATAGGGCATCCCCTTCTGGGAGATGAACTTTATTCCGGTTATAAGTCTCCTTATAAGCTTCAGGGTCAGTGTCTCCACGCCTACAAACTGGGATTTATCCATCCCGTATCCGGTGAATATGTTGAAACCCTTGCACCTTTACCGGAATATTTTCAACATTTGCTAAATACAATGAAAAGACTGTAAATTCATACGTTTTTGCCTTATAATATAATTAAAAGTATTGTGAAAGGCGGTGGTTTAATGAAAACTGTTGTGACCATAGGACGTCAATTCGGTTCCGGAGGACATGAAATCGGTGAAAAGCTTGCCGAAATGTACGGAATAAAGTGCTATGACAAGGAGCTTTTGGGAAGAGTCGCTAAAGAAAGCGGATTCTGCGAGGAAATGCTTACGGAACATGATGAGCGTCCCACCAATTCCTTCCTTTACAATCTGGTGATGGATACCTATTCCTTCGGCTACAACCAGTCATCTCTGGCGGACATGCCCATAAGTCACAAGGTATTCCTTGCACAATTTGATACCATCAGGAAACTTGCTTCGGAGGAGCCCTGTGTTATTGTGGGGCGCTGTGCCGATTATGCTTTGAGCGAATTTAAGAATTGCATCAATATTTTTATTTTCGCGGATGAAGAGAGCAAGATAAAACGTATAATGGAAAAGTACGATCTGACGGCTCCAAAGGCCAAGGAAATGATGAACAAAAAGGACCGTCAGCGTCAGAGTTATTACAATTATTATTCTTCCAAGAAGTGGGGAAGAGCGGACAGC
Source organism: Lachnospiraceae bacterium (assembly GCA_024699395.1). GTDB lineage: Bacteria > Bacillota > Clostridia > Lachnospirales > Lachnospiraceae > Acetatifactor. The sequence continues at coordinate 8,688 of JAILPU010000039.1, forward strand.
TACGATCTTTGCATTAATTCCGCAACTTTGGGCATCAATCAGACCGTTAAACTTATAAGCCAGTATATAGACGATTTTGAGAGCAAGGGTCAATAAAATTTCATTAAACATCTTATTGACAAGCGTGACATTTGTGTGATATGCTTTCTGAGTATGCCGCACAGCGAGGTATAAGTGTTTGTAAAACCACCAAAGCTGGCGAGTTTGAACTTCGGTTCATGAAAGGGAGGTGTCCTATATGTACGCTGTAATTGCTACAGGCGGTAAGCAGTACAAAGTTTCTGAAGGCGATGTGATCAAAGTTGAAAAGCTTGATTGTGAAGCCGGAAAAACAGTTACTTTTGACAAGGTTATTGCCGTAAGTGATTCTTCACTCAAGGTTGGCGATGATGTTAAGAATGCAACTGTAACAGCAACTGTTATGGAGCAGGGCAGAGGCAAGAAAGTCATCGTTTACAAGTACAAGAGAAAGACCGGTTATCACAAAAAGAACGGTCACAGACAGGCTTATACTCAGGTGAAGATTGAAAAGATCAATGCTTAATTGATATGATTACCATTGAAGTCACAAAAGACGATAAGGGAGCTTATAAGGAGCTCTTATGTATGGGTCATGCAGGATATGCCAGAAAAGGTAAACCCGATATAATCTGTGCGGCTGTCAGTGCTTTGATTATCAACTGCGTCAATGCACTTGAAGACCTCGCCAAAGAGGACGTTACTACAACACAGAACAGTGAAACGGGATTTATGCGAATTGTTTTTAACAAGGCACTGCAGGACAAATCTGTATTTCTTGTGGATTCCACAGTATATTCACTTAAGAAGATATCAGAGGAGTACGGAGATAAGTATTTAATAGTAAAAATAAAGGAGGTGTAAACCATCATGAATATGAACCTTCAATTTTTTGCTCATAAGAAGGGAGTAGGTTCTACCAAGAACGGTAGAGATTCCGAATCCAAAAGATTAGGTGCAAAGAGAGCTGACGGTCAGTTCGTAAAGGCCGGAAATATTCTTTACAGACAGCGCGGAACCAAGATTCACCCCGGTGTTAATGTTGGTATCGGCGGAGATGATACATTATTTGCCAAGGTTGACGGTGTTCTCCGTTTCGAAAGAAAGGGCAGAGACAAGAAACAGGCATCTGTTTATCCCGTTAGTGAAGATTAATTTTTAATGGTTATGTGGGCTTCAGACACTTGTGTTTGAAGCCTCTTTTTAACGAGAAAGGAGTTCTATGTTTGCCGACAGAGCAAGAATTATTGTAAGAAGCGGAAAAGGCGGCGACGGACACGTTTCCTTCAGAAGAGAAAAATATGTTCCTGCCGGAGGTCCCGACGGGGGTGACGGCGGTCACGGCGGAGATGTTATCTTCGTTGTTGACGAGGGACTTAACACACTCATTGATTTCAGACATGTGAGAAAATATAAAGCCGGTGACGGCGAAGAGGGCGGAAAGAAAAACTGCCGGGGTAAAGACGGAAATGATATAATCATTAAGGTACCCGCAGGCACTGTTATCAAAGAAGCCCAGAGCGGTAAGGTTATAACCGATATGTCCGGTGACAATACCCGTTACGTTTTGTTAAAGGGCGGAAAAGGCGGTCTTGGCAATCAGCATTATGCCACCAGCACAATGCAGGCTCCCAAGTATGCAAAACCCGGACAGGAAGCGGTGGAACTGGAGCTTATACTGGAACTTAAGGTTATTGCCGATGTGGGTCTTGTGGGATTTCCCAACGTGGGTAAATCCACATTCCTCTCAAGAGTTACCAATGCCAGACCTAAGATTGCCAATTATCATTTCACAACCCTTAATCCCAATCTGGGAGTTGTGGACCTTGAGGGAACGGGAGGCTTTGTGATTGCCGACATTCCCGGACTTATTAAGGGGGCAAGCGAAGGCGTGGGCCTCGGCCATGAATTTTTGCGCCATATAGAGAGAACAAAGGTAATAATCCATATTGTGGACGCTGCAGGTATTGAGGGCAGAGACCCAATTGAGGATATATACACCATTAATAATGAATTGAAAGCCTATAATCCTGAGATTGCATCAAGGCCTCAGGTTATTGCTGCCAATAAAACGGATCTTATTTTTGAAGGAAAAGATGAGATCGTTGAAAAATTAAGAGAGCGTTTCGCACCTGAAGGGATTGAAGTTTATCCCATAAGTGCCGCTACAGGCGAAGGTGTTAAGGATCTTCTTTACAAGGTCAGCAATATGCTTAAGGAGACAGGAAACGAAGTTACCGTATTTTCGCAGGAATACTTCCCCGGCGAAGAAAAGCTTGAGGGTGACTGGGGCATCAATGTTTCCTATGATGAAGAGAACGATGAATATGTAATAGAAGGACCTTCCATCGACAAAATGCTGGGTTACACCAATCTCGACAGCGAGAAGGGATTTACCTTCTTCCAGGGCTTCTTAAAAGACAAGGGTATCCTGGACAAGCTTGAAGAGTTGGGAATAGAAGACGGCGATACAGTCCGTATGTACGGTTTGAGCTTTGATTATTACAAGTAAAGGAGCAATCATGAACAGTAAGCAAAGAGCATATCTTATGAGCCTTGCCAGCAATCTTACACCTATCTTTCAGATTGGGAAAGGAAGCCTCACTCCCGAAGTGACCAAGGCTATCGAGGAAGCCTTTAACAATAACGAGCTTATTAAGGTTTCCGTTTTGAAGAATTGCTTTGACGATCCCAAGGAAATCGGAAGAATGCTTTCCGAGAGAACCAGATCCGAACTGGTTCAGGTAATAGGTAAAAAAATAGTTCTTTATAAACCTGACAAGGACAAGCCCAAAATCGAGCTTCCTAAGTAAGGTGAAAAAGCATGAAAAATTATGAAGATATAAAGAAACTGAGAAAATCCATGGAAAAGGTACTGGACCCCAAAAGATACGAGCATTCCCTGGGAGTTGAATTTACAGCAGCCTGTATGGCCATGAAATACGGATGCGATATTGAAAACGCAAGAATAGCCGGTATCCTTCATGATTGCGCAAAATGCATTCCCGACAGCGAAAAAATTCTCTTGTGTGAAAAAAACGGCATTGAAATTTCGGCTGTGGAAAAGAAAAAGCCCGCACTTCTTCATGCTAAAGCGGGAGCTTTCTTAGCGAAAACCCAGTACGGGATTAAAAACGAAGATATTATCAATGCCATAATGAACCATACAACGGGAAGACCGGATATGTCTTTGCTGGAAAAGATTATCTTTTTAAGTGATTACATCGAGCCTAACAGAAAGACCATTCCGGGACTTTTTAAGGCGCGAGAGGCCTGCTTTAATGATATTAATGCGGCTATGGCTGTGGTTCTTAAGAATGTATTGGAATATCTTGAATCCGGCAAAGGTCAGATTGACGATAAAACCCGAGAAACTTTTGATTTTTACAAGGTTTATTTACCGAAGGAGGATTAAGTGGACAAGAAAAGCTCTGAGATTGTGTCTATGATAGTGGATGCCTTAAACGACAAGAAGGCTGAAAACGTTAAAGTGCTTGATATCAGCGAGATTTCATACGTTGCCGATGCTTTTGTTATCGCAAACGGTAACAATATCAACCAGATTCAGACAATGGCCGATTCCGTTATGGAGAAACTAGGGAAAAACGGTTATCCCGAAAAGGGTATTGAAGGTTACAAATCCGGGGACTGGATTTTGATTGATTTTAATGATGTTATAGTACATATTTTTGATAAGGAAAACAGATCCAATTACGACTTGGAGAGACTGTGGCGTGACGCAAAGCTTATTGAGTGCGCAGGCTGAATACTGTAATTTTTAATTCTTGACATATTTTATCATTTGTATTATTTTTAATACGTTGATTATTTATATGTGCGTAAAAAAAGCTTATTTTTGCCTGATATATGCACATATTAAAATGATTCTTATCGGAAAAATTCCGATAAAAAGGAGGAGATTTGTTATGAAATTATCTAAGAAGATCATGTGTCTCGCTCTTACAGGTGTTATGACAGTTGCTATGTGCTCATGCGGTAACAACACAAACACCACAACAGACACAACAAACACAACCGACACTGAAACTCAGGCAACCGAGGGCACATTTAAGATCGGTGGTATCGGCCCTGTTACCGGTGGTGCTGCAATTTACGGACAGAACGTTAAGAACGCAATTGAGCTTGCTGTTAACGAGATTAACGAGAACGGCGGCGTTAACGGAGCTAATTTAGAGCTTAACTTCCAGGATGACGAGCACGATGCGGAGAAAGCTGTAAATGCTTACAATTCCATTAAAGACTGGGGTGCACAGATCCTTATCGGAACCGTTACTTCAACACCCTGTATCGCTGTAACAGACAAGACCAAGGAAGATAACATGTTCCAGATTTCTCCCTCAGGTTCAGCTGTTAAATGTACTCAGTACGACAACTGCTTCAGAGTATGCTTCTCAGATCCTTCACAGGGAAGCGCATCTGCTGAATATATTGCTAAGAACGGCCTTGCTTCAAAAGTAGCTGTTATCTACAACAGCTCTGATGTATATTCTTCAGGAATTTACGAGAACTTTGCTGCAGGTGCTGAAGGCATTGATGCATTTGAAATCGTTGCTGCAGAAGCTTTCACAGAAGACAGCAAGACTGATTTCACTGTTCAGCTTCAGAAGGCTAAGGATGCAGGCGCAGATCTTGTATTCCTTCCCATCTACTACAACGAGGCTGCTCTTATCCTTACACAGGCTGCAAAAATGGATTACGCTCCCAAGTTCTTCTCTTGCGACGGTATGGATGGAATCCTTTCATGCGAAGGTTTTGACACATCATACG
>JAILPU010000059.1 GCA_024699395.1 Lachnospiraceae bacterium
CCCGGACTTGATGAAAACACCCTTGATAAAAGACTTATCAGGGAGCTTGAAGACAATAACAACAAGACCTTCAGAAAAGCCATAGCCTCTCTTTTTCCCCAGAGACTTGCGCCTGTTATGGTGGAGCTTTCGGGAATTGACGGGGACAAAAAAGCCTGTGAGATTTCTTCGGCAGAGAGAAAATCCTTTGCAAAACTGATAAAGAATCTCACCCTTAAGATAAACGGCGTTATGTCCTTTAACGAGGCTATAATAACCCAGGGAGGCATAAGCGTTAAGGATATAAATCCCAAAACCATGGAATCAAAGGTTGTAAAGGGGCTTTTCTTTGCGGGAGAAATAATAGACGTTGATGCAATGTGCGGAGGCTTTAACCTTCAGATAGCCTGGTCCACGGGATATCTTGCGGGTAAAAGCGCATCGGAAAGGATTAATAATGCTTAATATAGCCATAGACGGACCTGCGGGTGCGGGAAAGAGTACCATCGCTAAAAACGTGGCCAAAAGTCTCGGTATAATCTACGTGGATACCGGGGCAATGTACAGGGCAATGGCGCTTTATATGATTGAAAACAATATTTCCAAGGATGATAAAGAGGCGGTTGAAAATGCTGCGGCCGGTGTAAATATAACCATAGGCTTTGAAAATAAGGAGCAGGCGGTTTATCTTAACGGCGAAAACGTTACGGGAAGCTTAAGACAGGAAGCTGTGGGCAATACCGCTTCAAGCGTTTCCGTTTACGGTAAGGTAAGAGAGAAGCTTGTGGATCTTCAAAGAGAGATTGCGAAAACCAATGACTGCGTTATGGACGGCAGGGATATCGGTACCGTGGTTCTTCCTGATGCCAATGTGAAAGTATATCTTACCGCCTCCGTGGAATGCAGAGCGAAAAGAAGGTATGACGAACTTCTTAACAAGGGCGAAACCCCTGATATGGAGCTTATTGAAAAGGATATAAGAGAGAGGGACCACAGGGATATGACCAGGGAAAATTCTCCCCTTAAGCAGGCGGACGATGCCGTTCTTGTGGATTCTTCTGATATGACAATAGAGGAAGTGACGGATTCCATTCTTTCTCTTTGCAAGAAGAGGAACGGGTAATGGAAGTAAAAGTCTGTAATACGGCGGGATTTTGTTTCGGCGTTAAGAGAGCCGTTGATTCCGTATACGAAACCATGAAGAGTGAGGGCACGGTTTACACCTACGGCCCTGTGGTTCACAATAAAAGCGTGGTTAAGGAGTTAGAGGACAAGGGAGTTGTTACCCTCAATTCCTATGAGGAACTTAATGAACTTTGCCATGATGAAAAGAGAAAAAAAGATGCAATTGTGGTAATAAGAGCTCACGGAGTCCCCAAAAGCGTTTACACCCTCATGGAAGAGTCGGGGATTAGGTATACCGACGCCACATGTCCCTTTGTGAAAAGAATTCATGAGATAGTTTCAGGCGTTGAAAAAACCAAGCTCACCGCCATAGTGGGAGACCCCGAACATCCCGAAGTTGTGGGAATTAAAGGATGGGTTTCGGGGGAATGCATAGTTATTAACGACTCAGACGGTCTTGAAGAATTGTCCTTGCCAAAGGACAGGGAAATTGTTGTTGTTTCACAAACAACATATAATTATAATAAATTTCAAGATATAGTTGAAAAAATTAAGAAAAAAGGTTACAATGTTAATGTCGTGAATACTATATGCAATGCTACCGAGACAAGACAGCGTCAATCCGAAGATCTTGCCCGGGAAGCTGATGTTATGATCGTAATAGGCGGGAAACACAGTTCCAACACTGCAAAGCTTTATGAGATATGCAGTAAGGAATGCGAGAAGACCTATTATATAGAGACACTGGATGACTTGCATTTAGAGTTACCTAAAGCTGTTCGACTGGTGGGTATTACAGCGGGGGCTTCCACCCCAAACAAATTAATTGAGGAGGTTCAAAATTATGTCAGAATTAACTTTTGAACAAATGTTGGAAGAATCTATTAAAACAATACATACAGGAGAGGTAGTCGAAGGTAAAGTCATCGATGTCAAGCCCGAGGAAATAATCCTCAACATTGGATACAAATCTGACGGAATACTTACAAAGAATGAATACACCAACGATTCCAGCGTGGATCTCACAAAGGTTGTTAAGATCGACGATGTGTTGGAGACAAAGGTACTTAAGGTTAACGACGGTGAGGGACAGGTTCTTCTCACATACAAGAGACTTGCTGCAGACAGAGGAAGCAAGAGAATAGAAGAAGCATTCAACAACAAGGAAGTGCTTAAGGCTAAGGTTGATCAGGTTCTTGACGGCGGCTTAAGTGTAATCGTAGAGGAAGTAAGGATTTTCATTCCTGCAAGCCTTGTTTCAGACCAGTACGAGAGAGACCTTTCCAAGTACGCAGGTCAGGAAATCGAATTTGTAGTTACAGAATACAATCCCAAGAGAAGAAGATATATCGGAGACCGCAAGCAGCTTATGGTTGCTAAGAAGGAAGAGCTCCAGAAAGAGCTTTTCGCAAGAATCAAACCCGGCGATGTTGTTGAGGGTACAGTTAAGAATGTTACCGATTTCGGTGCTTTCATAGATCTTGGCGGAGCAGACGGACTTCTTCACATCTCAGAGATGAGCTGGGGAAGAATCGAGCATCCCAAGAAAGTATTTAAGGTTGGGGATACATTAAAGGTTCTCATTAAGGAAATCACAGGCAATAAGATTGCTCTTTCCCTTAAGTTTGAGGATCAGAACCCTTGGCTTGATGCTGCAAGCAAATATGCAGTAGGCAATGTCGTAACCGGTAAGGTTGCAAGAATGGCTGACTTCGGAGCATTTATCGAACTTGATGCAGGTGTTGACGCACTTCTTCATGTTTCACAGATTTCCAAGGATCATATCGACAAGCCTTCAGACGTTCTCAGTGTAGGTGATGAGGTTACAGCAAAGGTTGTAGACTTCAATGAAGCTGACAGAAAGATTTCCTTAAGCGTTAAGGCTTTACTTGCTCCCGAAGAGGAAGCTAAAGAGGAAGAGCCCGAAGAGGACGTAGTTCCCGTCGATATCGAAGCTCACATCGCTGCAGAAGCTGCTGAATCTACAGAGGAATAATTAATAAACAATAACAATATGTGGATCGTCATGATCGATGATCCACATTGTTTTTAACCTTTTAAGTTTTTAGACTATTTAATCCGTTTTCAAAAAATTCAAAGTAAAGGCGGTGTTTATATGGTTTATGATTACGAGTATCTTAAAAAAGAAATTATGGCACTTACCACTATCGATCTAAATGCTTACAAGGAAAAACAGATGAAAAGGCGTATCGATAACCTTGTTACCAAGCATAAGATCAACGGTTACGACAATTATGTAAAGGCTCTCAGAGACGATCAGGAATTGTTCGATGAATTTGTAAACTATATAACCATCAATGTTTCGGAATTTTACAGGAATCCGGATCAGTGGGAACTTCTTGATAAGGAGATTATCCCGGATCTTATTAAGAAGTTCGGAAAACGTCTTAAAATATGGTCTGCGGCCTGCTCCACAGGGGATGAACCCTATTCCCTGGTTATGGCACTTTCAAAGCATATCCCCTTGAAGGATATAAATATTCTGGCCACCGACCTTGATAAAACCGTTATCAATAAAGCAAAGGTCGGTTTGTACAACGATAAGAGTATTGTTTCCGTTCCCGATGAGTTTAAGAAGAAATTCTTCACACCCGTGGGTCCCTCCTTTAAGATATCGGATGAGATTAAGTCCAGAGTGGAATTTAAGGAACATAACCTTTTAAAGGATACATATCCCACGGATTGTCACCTTATCGTATGCAGAAATGTGCTTATATACTTCACCGAAGAAGCCAAGGACGAAGTGTTCAGAAAGTATTATGACTGCATTAAAAACGGAGGATATCTCTGGATAGGTTCTACGGAACAGATCA
>JAILPU010000153.1 GCA_024699395.1 Lachnospiraceae bacterium
AATTTCATCATTATCATGGGACCTATGGCAATGCAGACATCATAGGACTTGCCTTCAGCCACAAGATCCTTCAAAGTCTGGGTAACCATACCGCTTCTGCCGTAGGAACCGTCATCTGTTGTTACGTAAAGATTGGTGGCAACAGCCTCCATCTCCTTCTCGAGAATAAGAAGATCCTTATTCTTACTTCCCACTATAACATCACAATCAACGCCGTTTTCCTTAAGCCATTTAACCTGGGGGTATACGGGAGCAGTTCCCACACCGCCGGCGATGAATATAATCTTTTTCTTTTTAAGCTCATTTAAATCCTCATTAACAAGCTCTGAAGGACATCCGAGAGGTCCTACAAAATCCGCAAATGAATCGCCCTCATTAAGTTTTGCCATCATGGTGGTTCCCGCACCTACAGTCTGGAACACGATGGTGATGGTTCCCTTTTCTCTGTTATAATCGCAGATGGTAAGGGGAATTCTCTCAGAATCCGCATCTGTTCTTACAATAACAAACTGTCCGGGAAGGCATGACTTTGCAACCCTTTTAGCTTCAACTTCCATAAGATATATGTTGGTTGTCAGCTCCTGTTTTTTCAAAATCTTAAACATATCTCACCTCTAAAAAATATATTTGAAATACTCCCCACAGTTTTGAGGAATACTTACAATTATCGTTCATTATAAAGATCCTTCAGGGAATATGCTCCCTTGGAATCGCTTATAGCTTCATATATTCTGGTGTCGTAACAGTCAACGGCAAAGGCTTTTCCGGTCTTTACACTGCCTCCCGTTCCGTCCAGATATATTTCGGAAACAATAAAGAAATCACTGATTCCCGCTATATTTACAATCTCATCGCAGATATAAACATATGAGGCTTCAGTAGAGTCAAAATGACCCTGATAATCTTTTATATGACCCACATTCTTCTCATACTCTATCACAATTCCCTGTGCATCTTCAACCGAAATATTCGAGTTCATCTTAAAGCTGTAAAAAACCTTAACAATCTGACTCTTTTTATGGTCCTCATCCCTGATGGCGATAAAAGAAAACTGTGAATCCCCAACAGGTATGCTTATGGGATTAATGTATTTTTGTGAATTCTCGTCAGGTTCCGTATTGTCTGTTGTATAATAAACCGAAATCCCTTCCAAAAGATCGTTTATCTCGATCCTTTTCGGTGACGTAAAATCACCGCTGTCAGGAGTGACAACGGGAGATTCGATAAAGGGCACATCTATTGAAAATGATGAAACCGTTATTTCGGAACCGGTATCGAAACTGTTATAACATCTGGCTTTAAGAGTATAGGAGCCGTCACTTAAATGAACAGGTTCCGTATAAAGGGATGAATCTTTGGTGGGCTCCGAACCGTCAAGGGTATAGTAAATCAAAAGCCCGTTGGGACTTTCCATTTCCACATCCAGTTCCGTGTCGTAATCACCGCTCTTTGTAAGGATTACCGGGGCTTCGCAAAGATATTTGGAATATTTTTCCAAAGCCATGGTATCTCCGCAGTTATTTAAGAGCTCATTCACCGCTTCATAATCATTATTATCCGTATAATACCTGACAAGTCTCTCATATGCGAAATCCTTTTGAGCGCTTTTAACAGCTCCGTCAGAAACTATTTCCTTAAGTATATTCACATATGAATCCGAATCATTAAGCTGTTCGTAACAAAAAACCAGCTGCTCATTGATATCATAATCGAAGCTGCTTAACGCCTTGGCCTTAAGCAAGTACTCCACCGCTTTGTTGTAATTCCCCGCGGTCTTATATTTGTAAGCCTCTTTAAGCTGATAATCAAGAGAACGGGAATGACCTACCTTAACAGCAAGTACCGTGAGTAAAATAAGAATCATTACTCCCCCCACGGCACAGGGTATAATCAGTTTTTTATTAAATTTCGGAGGTTCTACGGGTATTATGGGTTGCGTGCGATCCTTTAAGACTTTGGCAACATTTTTCTCCAATGCGCTTTCGCTGTCCGCTTCCTCCGGAACAAATTCGGGAACTATATTAATCTCGGTTCCGCAATTCTCGCAATAAAGCTTGTCGTCTTTAAGCTCCGCCTGGCAATTGGGACATTTCATTTTTAATCCCTCTGCTGGTTCTGAAGGACAACAGATTCAAGACAGTTGTACATAAGCATTGCAATAGTCATGGGACCGACTCCGCCGGGAACGGGAGTGATGGCACTGGCTTTATCAACCACATCAACAAAATCCACATCTCCGCAAAGCTTATTGTTCTCATCTCTGTGAATTCCCACATCGATAACAACTGCGCCTTCTTTGATATAATCAGCAGTGATCATTTTGGGCTTGCCCACTGCAACTATAAGAATATCAGCTCTTCTTGTAACCTCTTTAAGATCTTTTGTCTTACTGTGGCAAACTGTTACCGTTGCATTTTCTCTGAGAAGAAGAAGTGACATGGGTTTTCCCACGATATTGCTTCTTCCCACTACAACACACTCTTTGCCCTCAATCTTGATACCGCTTCTCTTTAAGAGTTCCACGATACCTGCGGGAGTACAGGAAACAAATCCGTCCTCTCCTATACACATTTTGCCCACATTCTCGGGATGGAATCCATCCACATCCTTAAGGGGAGATATGGCATTGATAACTTTCTTTTCATCGATTCCCTTGGGAAGAGGAAGCTGAACAAGAATTCCGTTAACCTTGGAATCATTATTCAGATCGTCAATAAGCTTTAAAAGCTGCTCCTCTGTTGTATCCTCACTGAGCTCGTAGGAAAGTGAACTGATACCCACAGCTGTGCAGGCTTTTTTCTTATTGCCCACATAAACTTTGGATGCGGGATCGTTACCCACTATAATAACAGCGAGAGTAACATCAAGTCCCTTCTCCTTGTAAGCGGCACAACGCTCCTTACATTCGTCTTTAATAGCCTGTGAAATACTTTTTCCGTCAATAATCTTTTCCATTTTTACCCTCTTAAAACAATCCTTTTATCTTTCCGTTTTCATCAACATCTATTCCAAAAGCCGCAGGCTTCTTGGGAAGTCCGGGCATGGTCATCACTGTTCCCGTAAGAGCAACCACAAATCCGGCACCGGCTGATACATAAACCTCTCTCACGTTGAGTTCGAAATCTCTGGGGCGTCCCAAAAGATTGGGGTCATCCGAAAGAGAATACTGATTTTTGGCCATACAAACTGGTAACTCGCCAAATCCCAAATCTGTAAGTTTATCAAGCTGCTTAAGTGCCGCAGGTGCAAAGTTTACACACTTTGCGCCATATACTTTAGTTGCAATACATTCAATCTTTTCTTTTAAAGAAAGAGAATCCTCGTAAAGAGGTTTGAAATTACTTTTCTTGGTTTCTATGGTGTCGATAACCTTTTGTGCAAGAAGTGTGCCTCCCTCTCCTCCTTTTTCCCAAACGGTGGAAAGAGCAAATTCGCAGCCTCTCTCTTCACAGAAACTCTTTACAAAATCGATTTCTTCCTTTGTATCCGAAGAGAAAGCATTGAGAGTAACAACAATGGGAACTTTAAACAACTGAAGATTCTCTATATGCTTCTCAAGGTTTACGATACCTTTTTTAAGAGCATCAAGATTTTCCTTGGATAATTCGTCTTTGGCCACTCCACCATTGTACTTCAAGGCTCTCACTGTCGCAACCAAAACAACACAGTCGGGCTTAAGTCCCGCTTTTCTGCATTTTATATCAAAGAACTTCTCCGCTCCCAAATCTGCTCCGAATCCTGCCTCTGTTATGCAGTAATCCGCAGTTTTAAGAGCTGTTTTGGTGGCAATAACAGAGTTACAGCCATGAGCGATATTTGCAAAAGGTCCACCGTGAACAAATGCGGGGGTATGCTCAAGAGTCTGGATAAGGTTGGGCTTCAAGGCATCTTTAAGAAGTGCCGCCATAGCGCCTACAGCGTTAAGGTCCTTTGCCGTAACAGGCTTTCCGGAATAATCGTAGGCAACCACTATTCTGCCCAGTCTCTTTTTAAGATCGTTCATATCAAGGCTGAGACAAAGTATAGCCATTATCTCGCTGGCAACGGTGATAACGAAATGGTCTTCTCTTACAAAGCCGTCAGCCTTTGCTCCCATTCCCACCACAACATTACGAAGTACTCTGTCGTTCATATCAAGACATCTTTTCCATACAATCTGTCTTGTATCGATCAAAAGTTCATTGCCCTGCTGGATGTGATTATCTAAAAGTGCTGCCAAAAGGTTATTGGCGGATGTGATAGCATGAAAATCACCGGTGAAATGAAGATTTAAATCTTCCATGGGAACTACCTGCGCATAACCGCCTCCGGCAGCTCCACCTTTAACACCGAAGCAAGGTCCCAAAGAGGGTTCCCTGAGCGCAATAATTGCATTTTTACCAAGCTTCTTAAAAGCCTGTCCCAAACCTACGGTAGTTGTGGTTTTTCCCTCACCTGCGGGGGTGGGATTAATTGCGGTAACGAGAATAAGTTTGCCGTCTTTGGCATTCTCCTTACTCTTTATAAACTCCTCGGAAATTTTAGCCTTGTATTTTCCGTATAACTCTATCTGCTCGGCATCAATTCCGCACCCTGCGGCAACCTCCGTTATGGATACGAGCTTTGCCTCCTGGGCTATCTCAATATCAGTTTTCATTCACTCCTCCGTTAATCTATATGATGTTTCAGCCTGCGAGATACTCGTCAAACTGCTCTTTTGACATTAATACTTTTCTGGGCTTTGTTCCCTCTTCGGGACCCACAACAGACGCATCAGCTAACTGATCCATGATTCTGGCAGCTCTGTTGAAACCAATCCTGAATGCTCTCTGCAAAAATCCGATGCTGGCTTTATCTTTATCGATTATAAGATATCCCGCCTCTTTAAACAGTTCGTCAATTTCATTTGCCCTGTCGGCGGACGCATCGCCTCCTGCAGACGTACTCTGGTTCTCATCAAACTTTATTTCCACACTCTCGGAATAATCATTGCCGTATTCCTGATTTTTAAGGAAATCACACACATCCGCAACTTCCTTGTCGGAAACAAAGGCACCCTGAACTCTTACAGGCTTGGAATAACCCTGGGGATAAAAGAGCATATCCCCCTTTCCCAAAAGTTTTTCTGCCCCCACCATATCAAGAATAGTCCTGGAATCAACGCCGCTGGTAACGGCAAAGGCGATTCGGCTGGGCATATTGGCTTTAATAAGACCGGTGATAACGTCAACACTGGGTCTTTGTGTGGCAATTACAAGATGGATCCCGCAGGCTCTTGCAAGCTGAGCCAGACGACAAATAGACTCCTCAACCTCTTTGGGGCTCACCATCATAAGATCTGCAAGCTCATCAACGATAATGAGTATCTGGGGAAGTTTCATGGGAACATTGTTAGCTCCCTCTTTCTTCATCTCTTCAACTTTCTCATTGTAAGACTTAAGATCTCTGACATGAAGATCGGCGAAAAGTCTGTACCTGTTCTCCATTTCCGTAACTCCCCAGTGAAGTGCCGCGGAAGCCTTCTTGGGGTCGGTGACCACAGGAGTCAAAAGATGGGGAATATCATTATAAATACTTAATTCCACAACCTTGGGATCGATCATTATCATCTTTACATCATCGGGATGAGATTTATATAAAATACTCATGATGATAGTATTGATGCATACCGATTTACCGGATCCGGTGGCACCTGCAATAAGCACATGGGGCATTTTCCCAATATCGGCCACAACAGCTTTTCCGGCTATATCTTTTCCCACCGCAAAAATCAGTTTGGTGTCTTTTTCTTTAAAAGCCTTGGATTCTATAAGCTCTCTCAAGGATACGGGGGAATTTTCCTTATTGGGAACCTCTATACCCACAGCGGATTTACCGGGAATAGGGGCCTCAATTCTGATGTCTGTAGCAGCCAGATTAAGTTTGATATCATCTGAAAGATTTACAATCCTTGATACCTTTACACCCTGTTCGGGAGCAAGTTCATATCTGGTAACGCTGGGGCCCTGACTTATATCGGTAACTCTGGCATTTACGTTAAAGGTTCTTAATGTATCCTCAAGGCGCTTTGCAGTCTCTTTAAGGCTCTGAGGCGAATCCATAACTCCCGCCCCCATTTTTTTCAAATAAGAAATAGGGGGGAAGGAATACTTTTTCTTAGTGTTTGAAGGAGTGTTTATAACAAGCTCGCTATCCAAAGCCTCGTTATTGGCAGGCTCCCTAATTACAGTTCTTGATGAAACGGCTGTTTCTTTGGTCGGTACTGTATCCTTAACTTCGGGTACAGGTCTTGAAGAAACCTGCTTAATATCCCCACTTCTTCCGGGTCTCATAACACGGGGACCCGTAATAACTGTAGGAACAGGTTCCTCTTTAATCTCCGCCCTTGGGGAAATATTATCGGATTCACTGACAGCCATGGAATGAATCCTGATATCGTTTGTTTCAACAGGTTCATCGATAGCAGGTTTAACCTGAGTCTCTTTTTCTTTAAGGGTGTCCGTAACGGTTATCTCATGCATATCATCCCGTCTTTTGGTCTCACCCTGAGTCATTATAACATTGTAAAAACCTTTTGCTTTGGGTTTTTGAGCCATGGTGAGAAGCTTTTCATCTTTTTTGGCTTCCCTTATAGCTCTTCTTTCCTCATCTTTAACACGTTTAACGTCAAGATATTCCTTTTTTAATTTCTGATTCTCGATTGATTTTTCGTGAATATATTCTCCGCCGTCTCTGATGCCGTCAATAAGGGAAATTCCGGTTAACATTATAAAGCAAATGATAACTGTAAGTAACAGAAGAAGGATTGTTCCCGCAATGGATACCAGCTTGTTCAGGGGGTAAAAAATCAACCCGCCCAAAAGTCCGCCTCCACGCTTTAAGTTTTTACAGAATTCGAAAATTTCTGCTCCGTTAAAACGATCCAAATCCGGTGTTTTTCCCCCAATCATTTCACATATGATCAGGAAACAGAAGAATAAAATCACAAATGATACTATGTATTTCTTTACCTGTTTGGCGCCTGTGTTGGCAATTTTAAATGATATTAACAAAAATGCAAATATCGGTGCCACATAGGCTCCCACGCCGAATAATCCGAAACCGATATCGCTAAGAAAATCTCCTGCAACTCCCACAAGACCGAAATTGCATAAGAAGAGAAATATGGCGATTACAAGAGAAACAAGGACTATGATTTCATGATACATTGCATAATCCTGTACCGTTCTCTTATTTTTAGCGGTACGGCTCGTCCGTGTGCTTTTTTTCTTATAAGTTCTTTTACTGCTCAAAAAACAATACCACCTTTTGGTTATAGATCAAAATCATCATGTGGATTTACTTTGATATCAAAATCATCGCTTTCTTTTATATCCACATCAAACTCCAATACTCTCTTCGCGGGCTTCTTGGGAACCGGAAGGGGATTGGGAATAAGGTTGGGGCTCTTAGGTTCTTCGGAAGAATTCTTTACAACCTCTACTTTGTCCAAAACTTCTCCTTGGTCCATAAATGTCTCTACAGATATGGTCTCTGCCATATCGTCAAACATAGGTCTGAAGGCATCCTTAACAGGCGAGGGCTCTTTGGCTTTCTTTGTTATAGTTTCGGAAAGAGAACGGAATGTAGAAGATGCTGTCTCAGCTACTTTATCAACCTTTTCAGCAACAGGATCAGCAACTGCCTCAACTGCCTCTGCAACAGGCTCGGTGAAAGATTCGAATGTGTTTGTTACATTCTCTGCTACTTCTTCGACTGTTTCAGTCACAGGCTCGGTGAATGTGTTGAATGAAGTTGTTGCATTTTCTGCAACTTCTTCAACTGCCTCTGCAACAGGTTCTGTAAAGGTTTCAACCGTAGCTGTGACTTCCTCTACGGGAATACGCTCGGTTATGGGTTCATCAAGGAATCCCTTAGTCTCTTTAGCAACGTTGTCTATAAAATCATTTACTTCCTTAACCGGCATTTCCTTGGTTTTTGCATCGTTAACAAAATCATTAAAATCATTCTTAACTTCTGTAAAAACAGGGGCTGCTTCGGGCACATACTCTTCGATAGTATTATCTACCTGTTCAGGTACGTACTCTTCGATGGTGTTATCCATCTGCTGAGGTACATATTCCTCGATAGTTTCGTTAACCTGCCGGGGCACATATTCCTCAATGTTTTCGTTAACTTGTTCGGGCACATACTCTTCAACAGTGTTGTTAACCTGCTCAGGTACGTACTCTTCGATGGTGTTATCCATCTGCTGAGGTACATATTCCTCGATAGTGTTATCCATCTGCTGAGGTACATATTCCTCGATAGTTTCGTTCATCTGCTGAGGTACATACTCCTCGATAGTTTCGTTCATCTGCCGGGGCACATATTCCTCGATAGTTTCGTTCATCTGCCGGGGCACATACTCCTCAACAAAGTTGTTAAACTATTCGGGTACATA
>JAILPU010000077.1 GCA_024699395.1 Lachnospiraceae bacterium
GGGATAAAATACGATTATTTTGGTACCGGGCACGGATGCGAATCCTGCCAGAGCAGCTTTACCTGTATCTCCGCTTGTAGCTGTAAGAATTACAATATCGTTGGTAACATTGTTCTTACGAGCACTGGTGGTCATAAGATGAGGAAGTATGGAAAGAGCCATATCCTTAAATGCTATTGTTGCACCATGGAAAAGCTCAAGATAATGTGCTCCCGACTTTTCACACAGCTTGACTATATCTTCACAGTCGAACTTGGAATCATATGCATTCTCTATACACTTCTTAAGCTCTTCTTCGCTGAAATCGCTGACAAAAAGCTTCATTACCTCATAGGCAACCTGCTTGTAATCGTAATCCTTAAGTTTATCGAGAGACACATCCAGCTTGGGTATCTCTGTAGGCACGAACAATCCTCCGTCGTCCGCCAATCCCTTAAGAATCGCATATGAAGCGCTCACAGGCGCAGTGTTTGATCTGGTTGATCTGTATTTAGTATCCATGACAGTCTCCTTATTTTTCCTCAAAATCGAAACTATTCTATCACAAATGACCCGCACACGCAATTAAATATGGAGATGCTTTTTAACTCTTTTCAAACCGCTGAAACAACATGGGTTATATTTAATTCCAACATCAATAATCCATTACATATTTATAGAACTGAACAAAGACCAATACTGTCTATAATATTCACCCATTAACCCACCGGTTTCAACATTCACAATAACAGGAATGAAAAAAAGATATACAGTCAAAATCAAAAGAACAATCCACTTGTTTTTTATATTATTATTTTTATTTATTGTGATTACAACAGATACCATCAAGCATATGGCCATAATTAAAATATTCCATATCAGCAATATCCGGCTAACCGCTTTCCCATCAGGCATTCTGCTGTAATCTAATTGTGAAATAATAATTCCACCGGGAACCCCTTTGGTCATATGAAGAACTAAAAGAATCGCAAACAACACAAAATACGTGTAAATATATTTTTTCATTGATAAATTTTACAAGCCGAAGCCGGCTTTGATCTTGGCAAATTCAGGTGAATAGATAAAGTATCTGTACTCATCTTCCCAGGTCTTTTCGCCGCTTTCCAATGCATTTAACCAATAATTAAGGCCGCTCTCTTCTGCCTCTCTGTCAAAGAAGGTCAGGTAAAGTCTCTGTATCTTTTGGGTGTTATTAAGTCCAAAGCCTTCAAACTCGGGACAGTTAAAGAAGTATGCACTGAGACTGTCTATGGTCTGGGTTTTATCCTTAATGGCTCCTACCCAGTAATCAAGTCCCTCAACCTCGTATTCTCTGTCAAGAGCACGGGTATACATTCTTGCCACAAAGTGAGAAAGAGGGCTGTATTTGGAGCTGGGCATATAATACTCGAAATCTCCAACTTCAATTCCGGCCTTACTGCAGATATTCTTAAACTCAGGGCAATTTGCCATGGATTTTAAGATAATCTCTCTGCCATCTCCCGCCTGAAGTCTGCCATACCAGTAATTAAAGCCTTCGGGATCGTCTTCCTTCACTTTACTTCTGTCACGTCCCATAAGAACGGCATACATATCAAGAAGGAAATCCTCATTGTTCTTTTTCTTGCTGTTATATTCTTTTCCGGAGTCGCCCACGATAAACATCTGAACCATCTTAACGCCACCGAAGGGCTGACCGTTATAATTGTTGGTCTTAAGATTGTTGGTCCAGTATTCCACACCCTTAGGGTCGTCCTTGGTATCTCTTCCCAAAATAAGCTCGTATACTCTGTTAACAAAATTCACAACCTCATCTTGGGGTTTATGTCCCTTATTGTCATGAACTTCATCATAATCTGCACGATACTTAACGGCGTCGTCACCCATATAATCCTTAGCAGTCAGAGTATTGTCTGTGATAACGCATAAATCGCTCTTTTCTGAAACCGTTTCATTTTCCGATAAAACAGCGTATTCACTTTTACAGATTACATCATTATTCTTAATTTGTACCCAGCCGTTAAATCTTATGCCCTCACA
>JAILPU010000086.1 GCA_024699395.1 Lachnospiraceae bacterium
TGTTTAACATTGTTTCTCCTTTCCTCTTTATGCACGTTTTATTTCTATCACTCAAGCATCGTGGTTAATTTCTGCACCAGATGCTCTGCATCGTTTTTACTGGCGAGAGCCGCCATAATTGTATCGTCACCGGCGATACAGCCTATTATTTCCTTGAATTTCATGGCATCCAAAGCTGCCGCAAAAGCCATTGCCATTCCCGGGACAGTTTTCAGAACCAGTATGTTTTCCGCCGCGGTCATGGATATAAAACCGTCCTTCATGATTCTGATATATTTTTCTTCAAGGCTTGAATCTTCTCTTTTTAAAACAGCATATTTTTGCTTATTTCCACTGCTTGAAGTAACCTTTATAAGCCTTAATTCCCTTATATCTCTTGATACCGTAGCCTGAGTCACTTTATGACCTGCCTGGGTCAAAAGTTCCATCAGTTCCTCCTGGGTCTCGATGTCATTGTGTTCAATAAGCTCCAGTATCTTGTTCTGTCTTATCTTTTTCATAAAATACCCGCATCAGTCTGCCATTTTACGGTGAAGCTTCTCCATAAAGCTCTTTTGGCTGAGGCATACGAAGGAGATGTTTTTGTCACTGGTTGTTATCCCCACCCTGTCTCCCGGTTTAAGGGCTTCTATATGTGTGCCGTCGAATATAACATCCACCCTCTGTTCGGCTCCTCTGCCTCCCTTGGTGATGGCAATCTCTATGGCATCATCCTTTGAAAAAATAATGCTTCTCTGGTTAAAGGAGTGGGTGCATATGGGGGTGAGCATTATAAGTCTCGCATTGGGTTCCACAATGGGACCCATGGCCGAAAGATTGTAGCCCGTAGAACCTGTGGGTGTTGTGATGATAACACCGTCCCCGGCATAATGCTTAAGGAACTGCCCGTTTACAAATACATCAAATTCCACTACCTGTATGGAACCGTATCTTGCGATTACTATGTCATTAAGAGCTATATCCTCAAGATTGGAGCCGTCTTTTCCGTAGGTAATCATACCCTTTATCATCATACGGCTCTCAAGCTCGTACTCTCCGTCTATAAGCCTGTCTAATGACTCCTCCAGATTGTCCTGCTCAATCTCAGTCATATATCCCAAAGTTCCGAAATTAATACCTATAAGAGGTATTCTCTTGGTTATAAATTCTCTTGCTGCCTGAAGGACTGTTCCGTCTCCTCCCAAAACCAGCATTATATCCACATCCTCAAAGGAGATCTTTTCATTATTGTCAAGTTCTCTGCAGGAAACCTTCTGACCTTTATTTACCAGATATTCCTTAATCCTCTTGGTATTGGTAAGATTGGGATCCTTTATGGTGTTGGGATATATGTAAAAATGCTTCATTTTACTCCTATATGGCGGTATGGGATTCCTTCACCGCTCTTTCTATAAGTTCCTTAAATCTGTCACTTTTGGACAGTCCGTTTTTATTAAGCGTGATCTCTTTCAAAAGTTCTTCGGCATCCTTCTCCGTTAAATCCAAGATATCCGAAGATATATCACTGCATTTTTCAAGAAAAATAAGATATTCTATATTTCCCTCGGGTCCCTTTATGGGTGAATATGTGAGATCCACGGGTTCGAAGCCTATAAGGGGCACGTAATCCACTATCTTTTCGATTACTTCCCTGTGGACTGCCTCATCACGGACAACTCCGTTTTTCCCCACCTTTTCTCTTCCTGCCTCAAACTGAGGTTTGATAAGGCATACCATACGTCCCTTATTGGAAAGGATATTTCTGGCAGGGATAAGTATCTTGGTCAGTGAAATAAATGACACATCCACGCTGGCGAAATCTATCTTATCTTCAATATCTTCAGGTTTTAAATACCTGAAGTTGGTCTGCTCCATACATACGACTCTCTCGTCGTTTCTTAATTTCCAGGCTAACTGCCCTCTTCCCACATCCACGGCATACACCTTTGAAGCCCCGTTTTGAAGCATACAGTCGGTGAAGCCTCCTGTGGAAGCGCCTATATCCATACATACAAGACCTGTGAGTTCAAAGCCCCACTTAGCCATTGCTTTTTCAAGTTTAAGACCGCCTCTTGAGACGTATTTAAGCCCCGTATCCTTAACGGTTAACTCAAGACCTTCTGTCTCAAACATGGTGCCGGCCTTATCTTCTCTTTGGCCTTTTACAAAAACGTTACCTGACATGATGATGGCTTTTGCTTTCTCTCTGGATTCGGCATAACCTTCATCCACCAGAATAACATCAAGACGTTTTTTCATTGTCCCTGTCACTTTCAAATCTTTCTAAAATACGGCTGACAATGGATTCACTGTCGATACCGCAGGCCTTCTTTAATTCGGCACAGCTTCCGTGCTGGATAAAACTGTCCTCAAGACCTATATTAATGAGGTTGGTAACAATCCTGTTGGCGGATAACAACTCACTTACATGTTCACCAAAACCTCCGCTTATAACATTTTCCTCCATGGTGACCAAAAGGCTGTGCCCGATGGCGGCTTCCGATATAAGCACCTCGTCAAGAGGCTTTACAAATCTCACATTTATAAGGCTGGTACTGATGCCTCTTTTTTCCAGTTCATCTCTGACTGACTCTCCACACTCCACCATGCTTCCCACGGCTAAAAGTGCCACATCACTGCCTTTGTATATATATTCGCTTTTTCCCGTTTCAATGGGTGCCCTGAAATCCTTAAGTCCCGCATATGCTACGCCTTTGGGATATCTTATAGCCACAGGCGTTCCCAGATTAACGGCATATTTAAGCATATCCGAAAGCTCCCATTTATTCTTGGGTGCCATCACCGTAAGATTGGGGATACCCGAAAGGTATGAAAGATCGAATATTCCCTGGTGAGTCTCTCCGTCACTTCCCACAATTCCTGCCCTGTCAACAGCAAATACCACTCCCAGATTCTGAGCGCACACGTCATGGATTATCTGGTCGTAGGCTCTTTGAAGGAAGGAAGAATATATGGCCACTATGGGTTTAAGTCCCCCTATGGCAAGTCCCGCCGCAAAAGTAACGGCGTGTTCCTCTGCGATACCCACATCAAAAAATCTTTCGGGATACATATTGTGGAATCTCTTTAATCCCGTACCGTCAGGCATTGCCGCCGTAATGGCGCATACCTTTTCGTTTCTCGTCCCCAGTTTGCACATAACTGTGGAAAAAATATCGGTGTAGTTGGCAACCGTTCTGGGGTTGGTGGGAAGTCCTGTCTCAATGTCAAAGGGTTCCGCCCCATGGAATCTTGATGGATGTCTCTCCGCAGGAGAAAAGCCTTTTCCCTTATGGGTAAGAACGTGAACAAGCACGGCCCCCTGAACCTTCTTGGCATCCTTAAAGACTCTTAACAGAGCCCCTATGTCATGACCGTCAACAGGTCCCAAATATGTTATACCCATATCTTCAAAGAACATTCCGGGGATAATAAGCTGTTTAAAGCTTGATTTCGCGCGTTTAAGCCTTTCCGCAAGGTTTCCTCCGGCCTCGGTCTTATTAAGGGCATTGTTCAATGCCTTTTTAATCCCAAGATAAGGCTCTGCGGTACGTATCATATTGAGATACTTGGAAACGCCACCCACATTTTCCGATATGGACATGTTGTTGTCGTTTAAAACTATGATAAAGTTGGACGTAAGCTTCTGAGCGTTGTTTAAAGCCTCATAAGCCATGCCTCCCGTAAGGGAACCGTCACCTATAACCGCCACCACGGTTTCATCCGTATTGTTTAACTCTCTGGCGCTAACAAGACCCAGACCCGCGGAAATGGAAGTGGAACTGTGACCTGTATTAAAAGCATCGCAGTCGCTCTCTTTGGTCTTGGGAAAACCGCTCATTCCACCGAACTGCCTGAGAGTATCAAAATCCTTTTTCCTTCCCGTAAGAAGCTTATGGGTATATGACTGATGTCCCACGTCCCATATAATCTTATCCTTGGGAAGATCCAGGCTCAAATGAAGAGCCATCGTAAGTTCCACACATCCGAGGTTGGAACCCAAGTGTCCGCCGGTAACGCTTATCTTATCAATGAGAAAGCTTCTTATTTCCGACGCAAGCTCTGCATATTCCTCTTTGGGAATCTTTTTTATGTCATTTGTTTTATTAATCTTATCAAGTATCATTCACAAAACTCCGGCGCTATTTGTTGCGCTCGCTCATGTGACTTACCAATCGGGTCAGAAACTCGCTTCCGGGAAGGTATTTACCCAATATAGCCATGGCTTCATCCGAATAATCCTTCACCGCCCTGTCGGACTCCTCTATGCCTTTTATGGTCACATAAGTTTCTTTTCCGTTTTCGGCATCGGATCCCACAGGCTTACCCAGTTCTTCGGTTTTCCCCGTCACATCCAGAATATCATCCCTTATCTGGAAAGCTATGCCTATATCGTAGGCGCATTTCTCCATATCCTTTACAGCGTCTTCATCCGCTCCCGCAAGAATCGCTCCCACGCACATGGATGCCTCTATAAGAGCCGCTGTTTTAAGTTTATGAATAAGCATTATATCCTGAAGGGAAAGCTTTATCTTTTCTTTTTCTGCATTTACATCAAGACACTGGCCTCCCAGCATCCCCCACAATCCCGATTTGGAAAAGAGGATTTGCAAAGCTTTTGCCGTCCTTTTGTGCATCTTTAAATCGTCGCCGCACAAATCAAAAGCGCTTGATGCAGTCTCCGCAGCAAGATTAAGAAGTTCATCGCCGCAGAGAATTCCCATCGCCTCACCGTATTTATACCAGGTGGACTCATTGCCCCTCCTGAAACGGTCGTTGTCCATGGCAGGCAAATCGTCATGAACAAGGGAATAGGTGTGAATCATCTCAATGGCTGCCATAAAGGGTTCTATTATGCTCCCTTCACCTTTAAAAAGATCGAATGCAGCCTTCATCATAACGGGGCGAAGTCTCTTTCCTCCCGCCTCCACGCTGTATCTTATTCCTTCGGTGACGATAAATTTATTATCCTTATCCTCCGGAAGGAATTTCTTTACTGTTTTTTCGGCTTCGAGGGTTCTTCTTTCCAGTTCTTTTTGAAAATCAACCCTGCTATATGATTCACTCATCTTCATTATCCAGTTCTGTAAGAGAACCGTCCTTCTCCAGCTTCATAACCTTTTTCTCAAGCCTGTCTATCTCAGCATTACACTCCTTCACAAGCTTCATGCCCTCACTGTAACTGTTAAAGGCATCTTCCAGAGAAATATCTTCCGATGAAAGATTTTCCACCACCTCTTCAAGACGTGAGAATCTTTCCTCCAATGTAATCTTTGTTCCTTTAGCCATTCCGGTCTCCCGTTAAATATTTATATCTTTAATTTCGGCTAAAGCCGAACCATCTGAAAATCTAATGTTAACCTGCATTCCCTTATGAATCTTCTCTACAGATTTAATGTTGGTACCCTTTTCGTCGGTAACATAGGAATAACCGCTTGAAAGTTTCTCTAAGGGCGACAGGCCTTTTAATTTCTCGGCATACATGAGCATCTCATTCTTCTTATCCGAAATAAGCCTATCCATTATATGTTTAAGGTTGTTAAGTTCGTACTCAAGTCTGTTCTTTTGGGTTTGAAGTTTTGCCCCGGGAGAAAGGAATTTCAAGCTGTTCTCGAATTCCGAAACTTTTCTTCTCTTACTGTCAAGAAGATGTGAAAACTCTCTTTTGATGCCTTCCCGGTATCCTTCCAGATTCTCTTCAAACTTGTCAAACTCATATACCGCAAGTTCCGCCGCTGCGGAAGGTGTGGGAGCTCTCATGTCCGCCACAAAATCGATTATGGTAAAATCTATCTCGTGACCCACCGCGGAAATTATGGGAATACTGCAATCAAATACAGCCTGAGCAACCGTTCTGTCGTTAAAGCCCCAGAGATCTTCGATGGAGCCTCCGCCTCTTCCCACGATCATAACATCAACACCAAACTCTTCTAATGCTTTTATACCCTTTACGATACTGGGTGCGGCCCCGTCTCCCTGAACAATCGCAGGGTACAGTATTATCTGCACATAGGGGTTTCTTCTCTTTGTTATCTGGATTATATCCCTTATGGCTGCGCCGGTGTCCGCTGTTACAACCCCGAGAGTTTTGATATAACGGGGTA
>JAILPU010000111.1 GCA_024699395.1 Lachnospiraceae bacterium
CATTGTGTGAATACGCAGAAAAATATTACTGACATTTATAACGATCTGAAACGGTAAATATACATTATGAATACGATAAAAGACAAGTTTACAGCCTATTTGGATAAGCACTATACAAGCGAACTTTTTTCCTACAGAGAAATTTTTTCCATGTGGTTTCCTCTGATACTGGATGCATATTTTATCAATGCCATCTCCATGTTATCCACTTCCATGGTGAGTTCCTCCGGTGAGGATTCCATAGCGGCGGTAAGTATGATAAATCCCCTTTCCGCCCTTCTTATATGCGGTTTCAGTGCCCTCTCAACCGGCGGCACCGTAGTCGTTGCACAATATAAAGGAAAAGGTCACGATGAGGACGTAAGCTATGCTTCCGGGCAAACTATCATTTCCACAATGCTTATCACCGTTTTGGTCAGCCTTCCCTTTATTGTCTACGCTTTACCCATCACTGCTTTTTTCTATAAAGAAGCGGAACTTAATGTGCTTAAAAAAGCTGCGGTTTATCTTGCCGGAACAGGGATATCGATGATTCCCTATGCTTTTTACACCGCAATTTTCGGTATTTTCAGGGGTCTGGGGGAAACAAAGCTCTGCCTGAAACTTACCATTTATATCAACCTGTCATTCTTCCTTTTAAGTATCCTGTTTATCAACATAATGAAGCTGGATGTATTGGGAAGCGCACTGGCATTTATTGTGGCAAGAGTCATTGGTGCGATTATTGCCGCAATATATCTTTTCGGCACCAAAAAAGAAATTGTCAATATTAAGATGACACATATTTTTTCCTTCAGAAAAGATATCATCACTTCGATGTTAAAGATCAGTCTTCCCTTCGGACTTGAGCAGTTTGTTCTCCAGGGAGGTTCGCTTATTGTCTCCAAATACATGGTTATACTGGGCACCGAAATGCTGGCCGCAAACGCCATCGCCAACTCAGTTCTTATGATCATCTATGCCCTGCCACAGTCGGTGGGAAATCTTGTAGCTGCCGTTATAGGGCGTTGTATCGGTGCCGGCAAAAAAGAAGAAGCCAGATCTTATGCAAAGAGTCTTCTGACTCTAAGTACACAATCCCTGGCTCTCAGTATTCTAATGTTTATTCCCCTGGTTGGATTAATCCTTCCCATTTATCACCCATCCGATGCCATAATCCCCGTAATCTACAAAATTATGGCTATCGGCGTGATTCCCATGCTTTTCGTATGGCCGGCGTCCAACACCACTCCCAACATCCTTCGTTCTGCAGGTGATGCCACCTTTGCTTCCGTCATCTCCCTTGTAGGCATGTGGATTTTCCGTGTTTTTGGCGGATACGCTGCCGCTGTACCCTGGGGCTTGGGAATCACCGGCGTCTGGGTCTTCGTGGTACTGGAATGGGTATTCCGCGCTGTTATTTATTCCATGCGCTTAAGAGACGACAAATGGCTGCAAAAGAAGACCATTTAATCCGAATTTTGAATACATGTCTCTCGTTTTATTTAGCTGCTTTACAGATCATTCTGTACAGCAGCTTTTTAATACCTGTATCTATGCTTCTTCAGAAATATTATTTTTACAATCATCACAACTACGGCATATATCAAAAGGCGAATCATGATAAATCCCACGCCCTTCACAAAAACATCTTTGTCTCCAAGGAGTTTAAAACTGTCAAGGACGGGGGGCGTTATGATATCAAGTATCCTGAAAACCGAAGCTTTTGAAACAAGTCCGTATTTACAGACAGTAAGTGCCAAAAACATCAATAATGCCGCCACTCCCGGCTTTTTATTTATAAAGCGTGGATGAACAAAGTCCCCTGTCTGTAATCCGCAAAGCCCACAAAGGAAAATAAACAATCCACCGCAAATTACGTCATATGCGGTAAGGCTTCTCATAAAAAAGCTTGGCTTCAATAAAGCTCTCACCACAGGATAGAACGTTAAGAACGAAGAAAAGAGAATACACATTACCAAGGTAATAATCTCTCTTGATATTAGATACACCCTTTCTTTATCGCAATGAAGCAACAACGCCTCCTCAAAAACATCGTTCTCCCTGTCATGAATACTCATTGCAATATATATGCCCAAAAAGAACATAAACATCGAAGACAACAAGAAACTGCTGCATACATAGACCGGAGTCACCAGATACATTATTCCCACAAAAGTAAAAACACTTACAGCAGAAACTATCCACACCGGACTTTTAAATGATAAGCCGGTTCTTATTTTGCAAATGTTATATACACTCTTCAATCCCACTGATCTCCCATCCTTCACTGTACAGTCTCAGCACATTTTCTTTTAAATCTTTCCTATCCACATACAAAAGATACCTGCTGCCCGTATCCTTCATATCAGCACGGGGCGAAAGTGCTATGTTCTTCTCGATAAGAATCCGCACCGGGTTTTCCCCGTCACCTCTTTTCTCGTTTAGTATGCCGTTATCTATCACATATTCTTTGTCACACAATTCCTCCACAAGACGTTTCTCATGGCATGACATAAAAACAGTGACTCCTTTATCCCTCAGCTCATTACTCTTTCGTATAAAAACCTCCTGGGATTCGGCGTCCTGCCCCGACAAAGGTTCATCAAACAAAAGCACATCCGCCGGCGTCATCAAAGCCTGTATCACGCCCACTTTTTGAAGACTTCCCTTTGAAAGATCCTTCATACTCACATCCTTCATGGATTCCAAAAAGAAATCTCTCATAAGTTCGTCCGCGATTTTGGGATTAATTCCTTCCATCCCGGCAATACACTTTAAATACCGATTCATTGTTATATCCATTCCGGGAAACTTTTCCGGTACATATCCCATACGTAATTTCCCATGATATATAACATTACCCGAACTTTTCGTAATAAGCCCCGCCATAAGTTTTAACAGCGTACTTTTCCCCGAACCGTTGTGCCCTGTAAATGCCACGGACTCTCCCTTAAAGAAATCCCAGGAAATATGGTCCAGCACGCACTTATCGCCGTATTTTTTTGTAAGATTTTCAAGTATGATCAATTTTTCCATTTTCTATTGTTCCTACTTAGGCAAGTTATAATACGCACTTTTCAGGGCAAATTTTTGGCCCTGAGTCGCACTTTTGGGGACGAGTTTTGAGGAAGGCTTTCGAATGATCTACATCAGGATCAGTTATCTCAAAAGTACCGCCATGATAAACAATCATATTGCTACTCCCCTTTCCTCCATAAGCACAGTTATATCTTCTACAAGGTATTTGCTTCCTAAAGTGTGGAGGGTGTCATAGCAGGGCAAAATATAGCCGTCTATGGCATTTGCTTCTGACAGTTTCTTATATACGCCGGATGGGGACATATGCCATGCCTCTGCCAGCTGATAAAGCAAAAATGTTATAAATGTTATCTCATTCTTATCAAGCATAATGACATAGTCTCCTTCCCTTACACTTTTTCTTCTTTATGCTTGAATTATATCTAAAATGTGCCTAAATTACAAGGAATTAAGAGTTCTCAAAACTTGAGCGTCGAACTTTTTTACCTTTGCTCCAATCGCAAAAGATCATCTCCAATCTGATTATCAGCTAATTCCTCAGGCTCTGGCAAGCAACCTGTTGCTGTCTGAAACGAAGTTTTTCTGTTCTTCGCTAACTGTTGCTGCTCCCATGAGCTGTCGCCCGTATGACCTGTCAACTTGTCACAGCACTGCTCATACACTTGTCACAGGGGCCAAAGCCCCGGCTCCGCGAAGAGTAATCTCCTTATTCTTTTAATGAACTGCCCACCTACATAGGAGTAGATGGGCAGATTTTACACATTTTTTTGATGTTTTTTAGTTACCTCTGGTTATTCCATAACTCTTGCATATATTTCCAAACTCTGTTGAATATGCAAATCCCTTAAAGACATAATCTCTGCTATG
>JAILPU010000129.1 GCA_024699395.1 Lachnospiraceae bacterium
CGATCTGCTTGAGTCCGCCGTAACGGCTGCCCATTCCTGCTGCCATGATTACTAATACCGGTTTATTCATTATAAAAATCTCCCTTTGTAAATAAGAATTAATCATTTATCACAACTCTTCCAAAGAAGAGTAGGTGAACTCTTTATTATTCGCCGAGAAGCTCTTTCTTAATCTCGTCCATGGAAATAACTTTGCCTGTAACTCTTGACTGCTCTGCAGCGTATGCCATTACATGGCTCTCGATAGACTTGTCGATTGAAGATCTGCTGTCGGGATTCTCGCCGGCTTCCATGAAGTCCATTGTAAGTCTGTAGTCTCCGCCGCCGTGGAAACCTTCCTCGTTTTTAACATCAATCTGTCTTGTCTCATTCTCATAGAGATAGTTGGATGCATACTTGGTAACGATAACGGTATCAAGTGCGTCATCACCGTAGATATCTCCGTCCTCACACATAACTTTGATTGTTCTGTGCATCTTGTTGCAAAGACCGCTCAAGTGGAAAGTGGCCGTTACGCCGTTTTCGAATTCAATGTTTGTAACCTGGTTGTCACATACGTTGTTGTCGCATCTGTATACGCATCTTCCGTAAGGGCTTGTCTCGAATGCCTTCATGAGGCCTTCTTCTGTCTGGTCCTCTGTAACAACAGTTGCAGGCCATGCTCCCTTGATGGGAAGATATGCTTTTCTGCAATCAAATCTGCACTTGTCTGCAATAGAACAGTTAAGACATCTGTCAGCGCTGCCTTCAGGTGCGTTCTCTTCCTTGAAGTAGCTTAAGTTACCGAAGGAAGAAATCTTCTTGCAGTTGCTTCCTACGAGCCAGCAGAGGATATCCATATCGTGGCATGACTTCTGCATGATGATGGGGCTTGTCTCGTTGGAGTTTCTCCAGTTACCTCTTACGAAAGAGTGAGCCATGTGGAAGTTACCAACATTCTCTGCGTGCTGGATTGTAACAACCTTTCCGAGTTCGCCGGAATCGATAATCTGCTTGATGGTAGAGAAGAACTGAGTATATCTGAGCACGTGGCAAACAACGATATTTACGTTCTTCTCGTGCGCCTTCTTCTGGATAAGGAGGCACTCCTTGGGATTGGGTGAGATAGGCTTCTCAAGAAGGATATCGTAACCCAACTCGATGGCAGGCATCACGTGATTGAAGTGATCCTGATCCATTGTTGCGAGGATAACAGCATCAGCAACTTTGCCGAGCTTGTAGAAATCCTCGATGTTGTCAAATACCATCTCGGGAGCAGTCTTGAACTTCTCCTGAGCCATTTTGCGTTTTTCTTCATTAGTGTCAACGATGGCAACTATTTCTGCCTGTTTTTTCTCGTAAGCATAGTCAGCGTAGATCATTCCGCGCTGTCCTGCACCGATCAAAGCAATCTTCATTCCTATTTCTCCTTTTACTGTTTCATTCCATATCTCGTCGGTATGTTTCGTAATTATGAAACAAGTTTAACACTTTCAACGAAACAAGTCCATTGTTTTTTTTAATAAATTTGATTTTTTCCTTTTGTGTTATTTTAACATAGATGTGATTATTGTGCATTTATTGTCAATTATGTCAACTTTTGTTTATACCCCTTCGGTTTCAACGAAAACAGTTGACTTTCACCCCCCGTTGTTTTATTATTAAACCATACATTTCGCATACATTATATTTATATTTTTTCATTTTGTTTCATAATTTGTTTCGTTAAATTTTCACGACGATTACACAATCCACCATCAAATAAAGAGGGGATGACTTATGAGTACAATAAGAGATGTTGCCGCACTGGCAGACGTTTCACCCGCAACCGTTTCAAGGGTCTTAAATCACGATACAAGATATAAGATGACCGACGAAACAAGAGAAAAGGTATGGAAGGCCGTGGCAGAGCTCAACTACAAAGCTCCCGCTTCCACCCAGGAACAATATAATATCATCGCTTCCAAGTCCAAAAGCGCAAGCCAGAACAAAAAACTGGGATGTGTTTTGAATGTCAGAGGAGGCAAATACAACGATCCTTATTTCCTTTCCATTCTTTCCGGCTTCGAGCGTCAGATTATGGAAAGCGGCTATGAGATTGCATTTATCCGTTCCAACGAAGAGCTTCTCAACAAAGAAGTTTTATACAATACCTTCAATGAGCCCATAAGCGGTATAGTGCTTATGAATACTCTGGATTCGGATACTTATGAGTATGTAAAGAAACAGACTCCCAATATTGTGGGAATCGATACCGAGCACAGAGATATAGACAACGTAGGTTTCGACCATTATGAAGCAGCTATCATGGCTGTTAACCACCTTATCGAAAGAGGTTACAAAGAAATCGGATTTATCGGCGGTTTCCTTGAGACCATCCCTGAAAGCAAACGTTTCAGAGGATATTATTCGTCTCTTTACGTTAACAAGCTTCCCTTTAAGGAAGAGTGGATAATCCCCACCAACTGGGATGATTCCTACTGTAAGACAATGCTCCAGAGGGCTTACAAGCACGGCAACCTTCCCAGAGCATTCTTTGCAGCTTCGGACCTTATGGCTATGGCAGCACTAAGAGCTTTGGACAGCTTCGGTTTGAAGGTTCCGGATGATGTTGCAGTTATGGGTCTTACCAATATCGAGATGTCCAAGTATTCCAATCCCCCTCTCACCACCATTTCCCTTCCCACGGAAGCCATGGGTGAGGTGGCAGCGAGAACTCTTCTGGCTAAGATCGACGGAGACAAAACT
This sequence comes from Lachnospiraceae bacterium, assembly GCA_024699395.1. Classification (GTDB taxonomy): domain Bacteria; phylum Bacillota; class Clostridia; order Lachnospirales; family Lachnospiraceae; genus Acetatifactor. Next base: position 2,728 of record JAILPU010000129.1, read on the forward strand.
CCTCCCAAGACCATAACAATGACACCCGGTGTTGTCATCAGATCATCAACCTGATATATGGGCCGTTACAGATTTTCTGTAACGGCTTTTTGTATGGGAAAATATGTGCTACAATATGTTGACCGAAGTTTTTAAAGGAGGGGCAAAATGAATATATTTTTTATAAGACATGGGGATCCCGATTACGATAATGACTGTCTCACCGAAAAAGGTCGCGACGAAGGCGCTCTTTTAGCCCCTCGGGCAGAAAGATTAGATATCGATCTCTTCTATTCTTCTCCCCAGGGAAGAGCCAAAGAGACCGCTTCATTTTGCATGAAAAAAGATACCCCCCTCACTATTCACAACTGGCTCAGAGAACTGGAATGGGGAGATCTTAAAGGTAATGCCTATTCCACCGCAGGTCCCTGGGTGAAAACCGATAATTTCCTCAAAAACTACCACTCCTACCCCGAGGGGGACTCCTGGATGACTCATCCGGAGATTGTTAACGACAGACTTGTGGGGGATGTTAAAAATCGCATAGAGCAGTTTGAAACATTTTTGGAAGAGATGGGATACAAAAGAGAAGGCCAGGGTTATCTCGTTCAAACCCCCAGCGACAAGAATATTGCCTTTTTCTGCCATGGGGGTATTACAACGGCTCTTGTAAGCCACATGCTAAACATTCCCTTCTGGACTTACGTGGCTCATTTCCCCATGGCCATGACAGGAATCACCAAGATTGCCCTTGATGGGGTAAAAGACGAATTCATAACCGCCAAGGCGGATTTTATAAACGATTATCATCATTTAAAGGATAACTAAATGGATACCAAAAACAATTCCACCGTAAATTTTGACAGATACCTTAATCCACTGCTTATATTATTATGTATTGCCTACGGTATATGTTGCTTCTATCTCTATTACCATCAGTGTTTTTACAAAACCACCGGACTTTTCGAAAGCGATCTTTACGCCCATATCGAAATGGCTGTTAAGGACAAATGGTTTTACTCCCTCACGGGGCTTATATACCAGCTTTTCTTTATAACAGATTTCGGAGAGATTCTTACGGCTTTATTTCTGGCATGCGTGTCATTTTTGACAATTATCGCAACAGCTCTGTTATTAAAAAAGCTTTTTAAAACGGATAAGAGCCTTCATTTCCTTTTAAGCCTCTCTCTTATCGCCAATACTTTAATGGCCTTTTACGTTAAATTTGCCTGCAGCACAAGATATATCGGATACCAGTCTCCCTCAATATGGCACAACTCCACATATATCTGTATGAAACTCTTTGCAGTGCTTACGGTGTACTTTTTTATTGAGATTTATGATACATATCCCGAAAAATTGTCTCCAAAGACTTTTATTCTCTTTATTTTAAGTCTTTCGTTAAGCGTATTTACGAAGACAAGCTTCGGAATGGTTTTTATTCCCGCCATGGGGATCGTGATCCTTATAGATCTTTTTACGAAACGCGCAGGCTTTTTAAAAGCCGTTACGGTGTCATTAAGCGTTATCCCTTCTTTTGTCATATTGTTATGGCAAAACAATACGCTCTTCGGGGAAAATACCGGCAATTCCATAATAATTAAACCCTGGTACGCTCTCAGCCTACGTGGAGAGCATCCCAAGGTTTCTTTTGTACTTTCTCTTGTTTTTCTTATAGTTTCCGCCATCGCCTTAAGAAAATATATACTTAAGGACAGAAATTACCATTTCTCATTGTTAATGTGGGTTATGGGCTTTGTCTGGATATTTTTCTTTACGGAATCCGGCGAGAGGGCCTTGGACTCCAATTTCTACTGGGGTTATTCCATTTCCCTCTTTTTCATGTACCTGATTTCCACAAAGCTTTTCTTTGAAAATATAAAGAAGCTTAAACCGGCAGCTATTGTATTGTGCTCACTTACTCTTGGATACCAGGTCTACTGCGGCATATTGTTCTTTATAAACCTTATGTGCGGCGTGACATACTTTATGTGAGGTGCGCCCTTTTGCATCTAAAGCCGGACCAAGTAACATAAAAAAACGTTATTATATAAGCTCAATCACCAATTCTAAGTGATTGAGCCTTTTTTCAAATATTCGCTTTGAAAATCCCGTGTTCCTGTAAATCTCTATTCTTCCGTTTCATTTTTAAATCGATACTTTCCTTTTCCCTGACCGCTTACCGCAACCAATACATTTATCTCTTTCAACTTATTCATAATATTTTTTGATGTTGATGCTGAGCACTTCGTTATTCGCTGTACATCAGGTGCAGAAACCACCATATCAACATCCGTGTTTTCATACACCTTTAGAATAGTATCCAAAGTTGGCTTGCTGTAATTCTGATCTCAGCAGCTGCGGCCACATTATTTACAAGGCCTTCTTTTCCGTCCTTATATTCTTTTAAGTTGGTG
>JAILPU010000131.1 GCA_024699395.1 Lachnospiraceae bacterium
GGCTCATTCTCCTTAATATCGATAGTGGCCACACAGTAAATATCTGTGATATCCACTCCTTTTTTTTCAAGATTTTCAAGGACAAAATCTTCAAGTTTTTTATGATCGCAGTCCTTTTTCATTCCAAGACCCAGAATATATTTCTTGGGTTTTAAAAGAAGGCTGTACTCCCTGTCAGTGTCATCGGCTACAATTATATCCACCGGTTTGGAAGGGGGATAATCCTTGACGGAGATGGTTATGTTTTTACCCTCTATCGCCTTTAGATTGACCTTCTTTATTCCGTCTTTGTTTCCTATGGAAAGATTGTTTTCCTTTGCAAAAGTATCCCCGGAGAAAACATTATGCACATCAGTGGATGTGGTTATCACAGGTGTCGCTCCTGTCAATTCTCCCACAATGCCGGAAAGCTTATTGGCTCCTCCCACGTGGCCGGACAAAACAGGAATTACATATTTTCCCATATCATCCATAACCACAACGGCACTGTCTGAAAGCTTATCCTTTACAAAGGGAGCGATGGCTCTCACCGCAATTCCCATAGCACCCACAAAGAGGATGTCTGTTTTGTTTTCAAACATCTTGCCTGTCCATTTGGTAAGGGAATCGGAAATCCCGGTAAAGCCCGGGATTAATGCAAAATCTCCGCAGGCAAATTGCTCAAATTCTTCAATTTTTTTATCACGGGCATTTAAGTTAAGTTTTTCTATAAGCTCCATTCCCCAAGGGGAAAAGCATATTGCAGCTCTCTTCAAACTTAAACTTCCCTCCCCTCTCTGAACCCCGTTGTAAAAGTAGGGTCATACAGTTTCGATCTTTCATAATGAGGGTTCTTTACGGCATCGCCCACCAGGACCACTGCAGTCTTGGTGATATTGTTACGCCTGCCTTCCTCTCCGATGGTAGAGACAGTACATATTATCTTCTTTTCATCGGGCCAGGTGGCTTTATAGACTATGGCGGCGGGAGTATACTTATCATATCCCCCTTTTATAAGTCTCTCTGAGAGTTCCTTAAGCATCCCGGAACTTAAATAAACTGCCATTGATGCCTTGTGCGCGGCAAGGGATTCTATTGATTCACTTGAAGGCACCGGAGTGCGTCCTTCCATTCTGGTGATTATAAGGGTCTGGGTTATTCCCGGCAGTGTATATTCAAGATTAAGGTCTGCTGCCGCTCCGAAACAGGCGCTCACTCCCGGGGTGGATCTGTAGGGTATTCCCAGTTCGTCCAGCACATCCATCTGCTCTCTCACAGCTCCGTAAATACTCTGATCTCCTGTATGTAGCCTTACGGTATTAAGACCTTTCTCCTCACTGTCCTTCATCACACGGGTAACTTCTTCAAGAGTCATCATTGCGCTGTTATAAATATTCGCATCCTTTGATGCATATTTTAAAAGTCCGGGGTTCACAAGGCTTCCCGCATAAATGATTACATCGGCCTTCTCAATTAATTTCATCCCCCTAAGAGTTATAAGATCCTCAGCTCCGGGACCCGCCCCCACAAAATCTATCATTACCTTTTCTCCTGTATACCTTCCAAACGTCACCTACTGTTTTGGGATTCGTCGAAATCTATATAATGTCTGTTTCATTTTTTCGTTGTGTACGCCGGGAAAATACAATCTCATTTTCCCATTCATCGCCTGATGTTACCCTTGGCGCTCACCGGGTCAGAATTAGGATTGGGACTTTGTGAACCTGTACATGGATGGCTTTAATGTTATCCCCAACACTCTCACCGGGTCAAAATTAGGATTGGGACTTTGTGAACCTGTACATGGATGGCTTTAATGTTATCCTTGGCGCTCACCGGGTTAGAATTTCGGCCGCACCCGGTGACTCGCACAAAAGTCCCGATACGTTGGAGTAAAGGACACATTCCATCTTCATGTCCTCTCCCCCTCTTTTTTCAAGATAAAAAAGAATTCTCTCCAATATATATTCAAAAGCTTTATCCTTAACCCCGGCTTTTACCAGGTATTCATATCCTTCCTCCGTGGTGACACAGTCAAGGATACTAAGGGCACACTCTGCGTCCGCTCCTGCTTTCAAAGCGGCCACTGCCATAAGCTCCATCCTGCAGTCCGCCTCTTTGGAGTGGGTATTCATAATCCCGCCCGAGATCTTAATAAGCTTTCCCACATGCCCTGTGAGTACAAAGGTCTTAAAGCCCAGTTCCTTTGCCATATCTATAGTCTCACCGATAAAATTGGAGCACTTAACCGCCCTATCCAGATTGTATCCGTAATGCTCCTTCATAAAATCAAGACCGTAATTGCCGGGAGACACAACACAGATTTCGTTGCCCTCAGCTCTCATCTGTCTCAATTCCACCTGTATGGTATCAAGAAGCGCCTTGGAACTCATGGGTTCCACTATGCCGCTGGTACCGATTATGGAAATACCACCCTCGATTCCAAGCCTTGGATTAAAAGTTTTCTCAGAAAGAGCGACTCCCTCGGGAACACTTATCTCAACTTTAAGAGCCCCCTTGTAATCAAAGAGCTCCATAACCTGAGTGACTTCCTCTGTTATCATCTGTCTGGGAACAGTGTTTATGGCGTAATCCCCCACCGGTCTGTCAAGCCCGGGTCTTGTGACAATACCAACGCCCTCTCCTCCTACTATTTCAATACTTTGCGCCCTGCCCTCACAGTATGAAACAGTTGCATATATAAGTGCGTTATTGGTCACATCGGGATCGTCCCCGGAATCCTTCCTTACGGCACAGGATACACTGCCTCCTTTTATTACGATGTCCTCCACACAAGGCTCATAAACCACACCTGCGGGAGTATCTATTTTGATTTTCTCTTTTTTATTTCCTCCCAAAAGCATATATGCCGCTGCCTTTGATGCCGCCGCCGCACAACTTCCGGTGGTAAAACCTTTTCTCATTGGTTTTCATCCCTCATCATATACAAAACAGCGTTTACTATGGCCGCCGCAACGTTACTTCCCCCTTTTCTTCCCATATTTACAATATGGGGAATGGAGCTGTTAGCTATCAGTTCCTTGGCAGCCTCAACATTTACAAAACCCACGGGAACTCCGATCACAAAGTCGGGAGTATATTCTTTTCTTTCAAAATGTTCCCACAAAGTAATAAGGGCAGTAGGCGCATTCCCCACCACAAATATCACCGGCTTCTTAAGTTCCATTGCCTTTTCCATGCTGACGGAAGCTCTTGTAAGCCCCCGGCTTTCGGCTTCTTCTTTGATGCCCTCATCGGCCATAAAACAAAAGGATTTACAACCGTATTTTGCAAGCTCTCTTTTATTAATTCCGGAAAGTGCCATATTGGTATCCGTCACAACAGTACTTCCCTTTTTAATAAGTTCCTTTAAAACTCCCACTCCCTCAGGAGAAAACTTAAGTGTATTGACGTAGTCAAGATCCGCTGTGGTATGGATACACCTTTTTATAATAGGCGCCGTATCACCCTCAGGTATTATTCCTCTATCTTCAAGTTCCGCCGTCAGTATCTCAAAGCTTCTCTTTTCAATATCAGCCGGTTTTACGTATTCAATCTCCATTTAAAACCTCTTTCAGATTACGGATCAGTGTCTCGTTACTCTCCATGTCCTTCACCGCAATTCGATACATTCCGTTGCACAATCCATTATAATCACCGCAATCCCTTATAAGTATTTTACGTTCAAGAAGTTTGGGGCAAAGGTTCTCTTCCCCCTTTATTAGCAAAAAGGAAGTATCGCTTGGAAATAACTCAAATCCCAAATCCGTAAGAGCGTTTTTAAGATATTTCCTTCCCTTCTCAATCTCTTTATAAGAGTTTTGTAAAAACTCCCTATCCCATGCATATTCTGTGCAGGCTTCCATAACAGTCTGCTCTAAACTTCCAAGATTCCACTCGGGAAGATTATTTCTAATGTTTCCAATGGTTTCGGAATCGGAAAGTGCATACCCCATTCTTATTCCGGGAAGGGAAAAAAGTTTGGTGAATGACCCGATAATACAAAGCTTTTTAAATCTCTTTATAAGATGTGTAATCTCTGTAATCGTCTCATACTTTTCGGACATTCCAAGAAAACTTATGTCAAGCAATACGGCTATATCAAGTTCCTCTGCCCTTTTTAATATTCGTTCCAATACTTTGGGTTCTATATTATGACCCACCGGATTCCAGGGGTCAGTGAGAAACATCACATCAATATCCTCTGTCAGGAGTCCCGCAATTTTATCGGTTACTCTGAAGTTTTCTTTTTCCTCGAGGAATATCTCCTTTATCCTACAGTCTTTCAGGCTTCCAAGAGCATGTTCATATCCCGAAAAACAGGGGCGTATCAAAAGAGCACATTGGGGCAAAAGGCTTCTTACATAAGCCATTATCAGTTCCGAAGCACCGTTTCCGCAGATTAACTGTTCCTCTTTACAATGAAGGGCCCGTGCCATTTTGTTAAGTAGTGACCTTTGCCTGATATCGGGATAGGCGTTACATTTACTTAATCCCTCTTTCATACTTTCCCTTATACTGTCAGGAATCTTACAGGGATTAAGATTAACGCTGAAATCCATATTTACTTCCTGTGAATATATATCTCCGCCATGCATCCGACTCTTACTCCAAATGTCCTGTGTCTTTGGCAATTAATCTGTCTCACGCCAAACAACAGTGCCGACCGGTCTGTATCTTTACTAAACAATCGGTCTCTCAACACGTTCTCAAACTGCGTCAAATAATCGCCGCAATCGCAAGTAAAATAATCACGAACACCACAAAAGCCAAAATCTCGGTTACAAACATTAAGAGATTTGCCCGGAAAATATCTCTTCTCCAAACTTCTCTAATATCGTCCCCCAGAGTTGGCTTTGAAACCAAAACTCCCTTATATGTGGAATCTCCCCCCAGCATTATGCCCAAGGCTCCGGCACATACACTCTCTGTCTGCGCTGAATTGGGACTCTTATGCTTAAGCCTGTCTCTTCTCCATATCAAAAAGGATTCTTTTCCTCTTATTTTCCCATCAAATAATCCTGCAACAAAGGACGCCCCTATCATAAAAATTGCGCTTAATCTTGCAGGGATAAAGTTCACTGCGTCATCTGTCTTGGCGGCAACTTTACCGAAATATTCATATCGTTCATTCCTGTATCCCACCATGGAATCCATTGTGTTAACAGCTTTGTACATCAATCCCAGAATTGGTCCACCTATAAAAAGATAAAAGAGCGGTGCAATAACACCGTCTGATGTATTCTCTGCCACCGTCTCCACAGTGGCCATAACAATATGTTTTTGATCGAGAGTATGGGTATCTCTTCCCACTATCATGGACAGATTATTTCTTGCTCTTTTGATATCTTCCTTTTCCAAATCTCTGTATACCTTCATACTCTCTTTATAAAGGCACTTTGCCGCAAGAGCATAACAGGTGAGAATACTCTCCACACAGATTCCCAATATCCTGTGAATCCTGTAGGAAACAAACAATATAATAAAAACCAAAAGTCCACTTATGGCAGTTACGGTTAATACCATGATGCCTCCCCGTAGGATGACGCTTTTGAAGTTTTTCTTTCCCCCATCACCCAAGAGCTTCTTTTCCATAAAAGCTATAAAGTGGCCCATATAAACAACGGGGTGAGGAATTCCATGGGGGTCTCCCACTATAAGATCAAGTATCACACCCAAGGTTAATGCAATTATATGAGATAAGATCAATGACTCCGTTATCTTCATTTATTTCGAGCACATATCCTTCCAGATTTTTAACATGAAAATCGTAATAGTCTCTGCCTGTAAGTTTCATCATCACCGACATGATATTGCCCCCGTGGCATATAATGCACACATGGGTATCGCCTTGGGAATATAAAAGAGCTTTTAAAAATCCATTGTAACTTCTCTCTGTAAAGCTCTCCCTGTCTTCCCCCATAGGAATGGGGGTTCTGCCGTTACTGTCAATCCACTTTTGATAATAATCTTTGCCGGAAAGTTCTTTATAATCCTTTCCCTCAAACACACCGAAATCAATCTCTTTCAGTTCATCCAAAATCCCATCGGGCTCTTTGTCAAACAAAAGCGATGCCGTCTCCCTGCATCTTTTTAAAGGACTTGAAATTATCACAGGCTCCTTTGTAAAGTAACTTCTGATAAGGGCCTTTTGGTTTTTAATTTCCTCAATACCCTCCGAGCAAAGACTTTCATCGCTTTTTTGCCCTATATATTTATGCAAAAGGTTGCCCTTTGTTTTTCCATGTCTTATAAGAATTATTCTTTTTTTCATCTTAACAAATAACACATTACGCCGAGAACCAAAGCGGATAACGCCTCACCTTCAGTCACAAAAAAGCCTGCCGTGTCGCCGGTAACTCCTCCGAAATTTTTGTAGGAAAGATGTCTGTAATACAGCGCATAAATAACTGTAAAACACAACACTGCAAACGCCCTGACAGGTGCAAAAGTAAGCATTAAATAACCTGAACCCAAAAGAAATGAGTCAAGAGCTATCACAACGCTTTTAGGCGTATTTTGGGTTTCCCCCACAAGCATCCCGTCGTTTTTAGCTTTCTTTAATTTTATGGATAATTCTCCGCTCAATGCTCTGTAAAAAACAAATATTAAGCCCAAAACACATCTACTAAAAAAATCTCCGAAAAAAATAACCAGCCCCACTCCCGCAGTAAAAATAAGAATGACCCTCACCAGTCCGATAACGGCAAAAGCACCTATATGGGGATCCTTTAAAATCTCCAGCTTTTTCCTTGTATCGCCGTAACTTCTCAGTGCATCCTCGGTATCCATAAATCCGTCAATATGAAATCCCCCGGTTACCACAATGGGAATCAAAACCACCAAAACAGTATCGATCAACATAGGGATAACGTCGGTTAAAGGAATGTTGGTCACTGCTATAATAAGCGCCGCAATAATAGCTCCCACCAAAGGAAAGAATAAGAGATTATGACGATAATCGTCCTCAGTCCATTCGAATACAGGCATGGGTATCCTGGAATATATGGAAAGAGAAACTGCAAGCCATCTAAATATATTCACCCTTAACTCCTTTTCATACAATGTTAATCTATTTTTCCAATGCCGGATTCCCGGCGACCTTAACACCGTCTTTTATATACTAATCAAATCCATAATGTGCAATTCTTTACACGTAAATACAATGTATCTTATAATCCTTTCACATCGCGCAATTACCGATTGCTTTTGAAGAATCGTTGCATCACATTTACATATCGGTTTTGACGAATCATGCATCACATTTACATTCGGTTTTGACGAATCATGTATCACATTTACATATCGGTTTTGACGAATCATGTATCACATTTACATATCGGTTTTGACGAATCATGCATCACATTTACAGACTAACCGTGATGAATCACTTTGATTATTAATATCAATTACTTCATCCGCGAACAATTTGATTTCCTCATTAACACTATGAATAAGTTCAATATAAAGCTTGGTCATCTCGTCAAAAGAAGGATCTGCATCATACTCATTTGTAACAACATAAAGATT
>JAILPU010000137.1 GCA_024699395.1 Lachnospiraceae bacterium
CATGTTTACGGCCAGCAAACCGATTCACCTTTGAACGATTTGATTGACGAATTCAACAATACAATAGGAGCCAAAGAAGGAATACGGATTAAGGTAACAAATGTTTCAAACACAAGTGAGATACATGAGGCTGTGCTTAGGTGTGCCAATAATGAGCCGGGCGCAGGAGCGTTGCCTGATCTGTTTATTTCCTATCCCAAAACTGTGGTGGCCATGTCCGACAGAGATATTTTGGTGGATTTCAATGATTATTTTTCCGAAGAAGAGCTGGGAGAATATACATCGGAATTTATCGATGAGGGTAGGATTGACGACAGACTTCTTGTTTTCCCTGTGGCCAAGTCTACGGAGATAATGTTTGTTAACAAAACTCTCTTTGACAGGTTTAAGGATGAGTGCAATGTTTCCTATGAGGACCTTACCACATGGGAATCTCTGCTTGCTGTTTGCGAGCTTTATTATAAGTGGACCGATGACATGACACCTGATATTGAAAAAGACGGAAAGAGCATGCTGGTTCATGACTACTGGTTTGATTACTTCCAGGTGGGTGTAACCTCTTTGGGGGATGAATTCTTTTCCGAGGACGGCGTGAAAACAGGAGACACCTTTAAAAGGGCATTTGACACCATGTCCGGAGCGGCTGTTACCGGTGGAGTGTGGCTTAAGGAAGGTTTTGCCACCGAGCCCTTAAGAACCGGAGATGCTATCGTCAGCGTGGCTTCCAGCGCCAGTGTTCTTTATTATGATGACAAGGTTACTTATTCGGATAATTCATCGGAGGATGTGGAGATAATCGCCATGCCCGCACCTTTTTTTGAGGACGGGAAGAAGCTTGTAATGCAGCGTGGAGCCGGCATGTGCATGGTGAAATCCGATAAGAAAAAGGAAGAGGCGGGAGTCAGATTTATTAAATGGCTCACTGAGCCCGAGACCAATCTCAGATTTGTTACGGCTCTTGGCTACATGCCTGTAACTGATAAGGCTTTTGAGGAATTGCCCAAGGCCTGCGAAGAGATTGAATCTCCTAAGTATAAAAGCCTTTATGAGGCCTATGTAAAGACAAACGAGGAATATGAGTACTACAATATGCCCCTTTTGGACTATTATCTTGATACCGAGAGCATGTTTGAAAGTGAATTGAGGAGTATTTTCAGGGGTGCATATGAAAAATATGACGGTAATAATCTTGTGATGCTGGAAAACGATTCATACAAAAGACTGAAGGACAGTCTTAAATCGAGATAGATAATATGAAAAATGTTATAAGATTTACCGAATTAATGGATGTGCTGTTCCACGGCAGCCTTACACTGAAAAGAAGAGTGCTGGCATATCTTGCTTCCATCCTTTTGGTAACCCTCGGGCTTATTTTCGTTATGTTCTTTTTTCCCGGTTTTTGGGGCAGGGGAAAGATTGGCGTAAGAAATATGTTAAACGCCAGGCTTGAGACTGTACATGAGAGTATTTCCGAGAGAATAGAGCTTATGGAGGGGTATACCCTTAATCTTTCACGCCAGCTCCAAAAGACCATAGATTACAATCTTGGATTAAAAACAGGCGTTACGGAATTAAACGGTGACGGGGACGCTATTCTTGAGCTTGAAAACGAGATGTACGGTGATCTCAACGCTTTTCTTTTGGTAAGCGGTTCGAGCGGTATTTTTGCAGTTTTGGATACCACAGCAGGAAACGGTGGCGTTCAAGATAATTACGAGAAGGCGGGGCTGTATCTCAGAAGAGCAAATGCGACGGAGAGAGCTATCATTCCCAAGATTAATCTGTATCGAGGGAATGCCGAAGTTGCAAGACAGAGGGGAATAGAGCTTAATACCAACTGGGACATGGAATTCGGCCTGGAAAAGTTTGAAGAATACAATAGACTGATTGAGTCAACTAAAGATCTCCCCGACAGTATCTACTGGTCCGAGCGCAAAGATATTGCAGACAGCTGGGAGAGCGCAATGCTTTTGGGGATTCCTGTGGTAAACTCCAAGGGTGACGACTACGGCGTATGCGGTTTTGAATTCAGTGATGCGTATTTTGCCGGACAATATCCTTCTTTTGAAAGCAACATGGGAACAGTAATTACTGTTCTGGCACCTGTGTCCGAGGGAAAACTTCTTGCAGGAAAAGGCCTTGTGGGTAATACGGAAGGTGTCTGGTTTGATAAAGAGGGGGACCTTGATATCAACGAGGGCAGGCTTTTTACATATTCAGGCAAAAACGATACCTACATTGGGCTTCAGAAGGAGACCGGTATTAGGAGCACTGACGGCAATAAATGGGTAGTGGCACTTTTGATACCCAAAAGTCAGTGCATGAGATATGTAACAAATACAAGAATTCAGCTTTTTATAGTGGTAATCTTGTTCGTGGTGCTTATGATACTTGCCTGCGGATATCTGACCCACAGATTTATCACTCCCATAACCAACAGCATCAGGGCATTAAGAAACAATGAAGAACCTGATGGGGATTTCGCTTCTGTAAAAGAGCTTGATGAGTTAAGGGCATTTATAGCTGCCGAGAAGAAGAAAAGCCAGATTGATGCCCTGCCCTCCAATATCGAAGAAATGCTCATCGCTTTTGAAAAGAAGGTTGAAACCCTTACACCCACCGAGAAAACCCTTTTATCTTACTACGCCGAGGGCTTTTCCATGGAAGAGTGTGCCCGTGAAATGTTCATAAGTGAGCTGACCGTCAAGAAGCACAATACCAATCTCAACAAAAAACTTGAGGTCACTTCCAGAAGTCAGCTCATGGTATATATAGAATTATTTGAGAGAGCGGACCGCTTGGACAAATTGCTGGGAAAAGACCACACTGAGGAATAACCCCGTAAAATCAAGGAAAACAGCAATCTACTACCGGGTAGTATATTGCGAAAACAGGGGATATTTGCCACCGGGTAGTATATATTTTTCCCAATAAATCTGATACTATTTCACTGTGTGATAGGACAGATAAGTCTTATGAGTATAGGGAGATAGTTCTTTAAAAAGAGGCCGCCGAAACGGTCTCTTTTTGTATTTCAAGGGAAATTGTTATGCGACTGTAATGTAACCGCGTCAGACTAAAAAGCCACAGGGGGCATTTTTCATAAATAACCGTTAAAATATGTATGAATGGTTAACCGGTACATGGGATATAATCTCAATTAATCCGTTGGCATATTAATTGTTAAAATATGTATGAACGTAAAAAAAGGGGAGAGAAGGATGGAGAGCACCAAAAGGATTTCATTTACAGGATCCGATATTAAAATACTGGCCTGTATCATAATGCTTATAGACCATATAGCGGCTGTCGTGATACTTCCCATGATAAGAGCCGGGAAGGTGCCGGAATGGGTAAATGGGATTGCGGGACTTATAAACAGCCTTACAGGAGCCGAAGTCAGAGGAATTAAGGTTTTCGAAATAGTGTACTGGATTGGAAGACTTATAGGAAGGCTGGCGTTTCCCATCTTTGCGTTTCTTTTGGTGGAGGGCTTTATCCATACCAAGGATTTTGTAAAATATCAGGCGTTATTAATTTTGTTTGCAATCCTCAGCGAGCCTGTATTTGCATTGGCTTTTTACAATGTGAGCGATATAAAACTGGCGAGGTCCCATAATGTATTTTTAACCCTTTTGTGCGGGCTTGTGGTTATGTATTGTTTGAAAGCCGTGGATGAACACAAGATTTTCGGAGGATTGGGATTCCTCTACGGACCGGCTCTAATATTTGTGGGCATTACCGCATTCAGCCTTTTTATGAGATGGGAGCCCGGGGGATTTATAAAAGATACGTTTTTTAACGGCGAGGATCTTCCTTTTTGGACCTTTATAAAGTTTGCGTTGATATGCGGCATTATCATTATGATGCTGGGATTTGGCCTTACCAAGAACCTGTCCAATGAGGTTATTGCAGGGACCGCCCTTAAACTTATTGCAATTGAGACCGGTGTAATGATATGTGAGCTTTTGAAAACCGATTACGGCGGAGGCGGAGTTCTGGTAATAGTAATCTTTTACCTTTTAAGAAAACGACAAAAAACCAAGAACATGCTTACACCCATGTTACTTACGGTTAAGAACGGATTTGAGGTAACCACTTTCTTGGATATCCCCATTCTTATGAGATATAACGGAAAGAGGGGGCTTAAACTGAAATATGTTTTCTATATTTTTTATCCCCTTCATCTTATTATCCTGCATTGCATTAAAAATTTGTGCATTATGGAGTAGACGTGCACCAAAGATTGCTATCCTGCATTTCATCAAATGTGCATATTTAATGATCAAAGCGAATGCTTTTCATTTGGGGTCGCGACCCGGTTGAGCTCGCGAAGCGTGTGAAATTGCAGAAGGTGGCATTTCGCTGTGTCTATATAAAAAAACATGGATAAAATATAGAGATTATAGTATACTAAAACAAGATGGTTTGTGATTAGAGGAGACGATATGAAAAAACTGGCAGTGTTTTTTCCGGGGGTGGGATATACGATATCACGCCCGCTTTTGTACTATTCCCGCAGATTGTGCATGCAGCACGGATATGAAATAAAGGATGTGTCCTATCATGGCTTTGAACCCATCGGCAAAGGCGACTACGATATGATGTTCAAGGCGTATGAGAAGGCATTTGATGAGGCCTGTAAGCAACTTGAGGATGTGGATTGGGGAAAATACCGGGAGGTACTTTTCGTATCCAAGAGCGTGGGTACCGATGTGGCAGCCTGCGTGGACAAGAAATATGATATCGGTGCTAAACATATTATGTTTACCCCTACCAAGCTGACCTTCAGCCATGATGCTTTCCCCCAAAAGGCTACTGTTTTCGGTGGAACCGGGGATGACTGGGCGCCTGTGGATTATATCAGGGAAATATGTGAAAAGAAAGGCTACAAGCTTCACGAAATCAAGGGTGGCAATCATTCCCTTGAGATAAAGGATGTACGCGAGGATATTAAGAACCTTAAGCATATAATGGAACATGTTGAGGAGTGCGTTGAGAGCGCAAAGCACAAGGAGAAAAACAACTCCGGCAAGCACCCTTGCCCTTGTTGCGGATGCCTGACTTATCCGGTTGTACCCGCAAAGGAAGCCGGATTTATATGTCCCGTATGTTTTTGGGAGAACGATCTTTATATAAAGAATGAGGAAGAGCCCAGCGATGCCAATAAAGGGCTCACATTAAAAGAGGCAAAGAGGAATTATCTCGATTGGGGGGCATCAGATTTGAAGCTCAAGAAGTACGTGAGAAAGCCTCTGCCCGATGAGATACCATAATGTGAAGAGATGAAAAACCTCTGCACCATGAGTGAAGAGATGAAAAACTTCTGCACCATGAGTGAAGAGATGAAAAACCTCTGCACCAAGTGGGAAAAGTAAGATATGATTTTCACCATGAGTTCTGAGTTTGAAACGAGGGACAAAAACTGCACTATGAGTATCAGGTGTAAATTGAGGAAAAATCTTTACATAAAGAAACATCATAATGTGAAACGAGGGAGAAAGCGTTGCAATTGGATGTAGTTATGGCGGTGCCCGGGGAAGTACCTGCCACACAGGTAAGATTATCCTGGCACAGTGATACGCCGGAATGTGAATTAAAATACATGCCTGCCTACCTTAGCCCTAACTGGAGCGAATGCTCTGTAAAGGTATTAAAGGGGACCAAGGAAGGCTGCGAAAACTACATAGATATAGAAGAAAAGGATAAACCCTATTCTTATAAGGCGGTTCTTGTCGATCTTTTTCCCGATACGGAGTATGTATATAAGATTTCCGACAGGGAGACGGTGTCTAAGGATCATGTACTGTTCCAGAAACAAAAGGGAACGGTATACAGATTTAAGACAGCGGGAATAGATAAGTGTTTTAACTTCGGATGGTTTGCGGATATTCATCTGGATCCCGGGGAGAGAGTGAAGACCAAGTATCTTGACTGGATGACCCAAAAGCCCTGCACTGATTCCATTCTTTCCAATCATTGTAGCAGTTTGCAAAATTGACAATATCACCGCTTAAAAGAATAAAATCCA
>JAILPU010000144.1 GCA_024699395.1 Lachnospiraceae bacterium
AGTTCCTGACAGGGAATAAACTGACCGGCACCGAAATAACCCACTTCCACAACCTCAAAGGAAGCATTGGTGGCAATCATCTTAATATTGGTACCCTTTTTAACAGTACCGTCAAAAACGCGCACAAAAACAATGACCCCCTTGTAAGGGTCATATAAAGAGTCAAAAATAAGGGCCTTAAGAGGGCTCTTGGAATCACCCTTGGGAGCCGGAACTTTTTTCACAATTTCCTCAAGGACATCTTCCACACCGATACCGCTCTTAGCGGAAATCCTGGGGGCATCCATAGCCTCAATTCCAATAACATCCTCAATCTCATGAGCCACCCTGTCGGGATCGGCACTGGGAAGATCGATTTTGTTAATAACAGGAAAAACCTCCAGGTCATGGTCGAGAGCCAGATAAACATTGGCAAGAGTCTGAGCTTCTATACCCTGTGCCGCATCCACCACCAATATGGCACCGTCACAGGCAGCCAAAGCCCTGCTCACCTCATAATTAAAGTCCACATGTCCCGGAGTGTCTATAAGATTAAAAATATATTCTTTTCCATCTTTGGCCTTGTAAACCGTTCTTACAGTCTGAGCCTTGATGGTTATACCTCTTTCTCTTTCAAGATCCATATTGTCAAGGATCTGATCCTGCATCTCTCTTTGGGTGAGAAGTCCCGTTTTTTCAATAATTCTGTCGGCAAGAGTTGACTTGCCGTGATCGATATGAGCAACAATACAAAAATTACGAATCATCTGCTGATTCATCAGCTATTACCTCTTTATTTTCTCGTATTTCCAAAAATTCCAGATAATCCTTAGCACTTAAAGGCTTGGAGAACAAAAATCCCTGGATATAATCACAACCGTATCCTTTTAACAATTCAAAGGCTTCCTTACTCTCAATTCCCTCAGCCACCACTTCAAATTCAAGGGCCTTTAAGGTTTCCATTGTCTTACTTAAAACTATTCTGCCGGAAGCGCTCTTCATGGCATCATCCACAAGACATTTATCAATCTTGACGATAGATGCCGGGAGATGATTGAGATAAGACATGCTGGCATAACCGCTTCCGAAATCATCAATTGAAAGGGAAACTCCCAGCTCTTTAAGGGTAAGGATATTGTCATTGATAAGGCTTATATTGTCAACAGCGGTAGTCTCTGTTATTTCCAAATTAACGTTTGCCGGACGAATGTCATACTTATGCAAAATACTGCCGAATCGCTCCCCCAATCCCTGCTGCATCAGCTGGATGGCGGAAAGATTAATCTCTATATAACGAACGCCCTTTTCAAAAAGCTTGTTTTCCATATAAAATCGGCAAACGTTCTCGAAAACGAATTCACCGATGGGCACTATAAGTCCGTTGTGCTCCGCAAGCGGAATAAATGCGCCGGGATACACAAGCTCCCCATATGAATCTCTGAGTCTGACAAGCGCCTCCGCCGCCGGGAAACATCCCTTTTTAACATCGTAAATCGGCTGGTAAAAAACTTCAAAGCCACCCTCAACAAGGGCTTCCTGCATATATTTTACCATGTCAAGCTCACGATCTAAGTCTCTTAACATCCTCTTTGTAATCTGAACAACAGGATTATTGGACCCATTGCGATCCCGCCTGTTCAAATGCTTCAATACCCTTAAGATATCATGAGCCGATTTAAATTCGTTAAGCCTCACATAATAAGCTTTAATTATAACATTAAAGGACATGCCGTCGATTCTTATGTCTCTGGGATATTCGTCAAGGACATGCTCCGCCGTTTTTCTCGCATTTTCAGCCACATATACAACAATATTTCCCTCGGAAAGGCAGAAAATATCCTTTCTGTTAAAATATATATGAAAATTCTCGATGAGACTGCTTTCAAGCATATCAAGAAGGTTTTCATTAATCTTGTGGCTTACATAATCAAAATTTTCAAATTTAAAGAGAATAAAGCCCTTATCCTGCGGCTTGTCAATCTCCCTGTATATCTTAGCCTTAAGTGCTGCCGGATTATAACACCCCGGGACTCTGTACAGGTATTTCTCCGGATCTTCCAAAGCCACATAAACAGTGATATTTGCCACCGTATTAAGAAGTTGCAGGATAAACATATTCCTGTGGAAAAACTGGAAGATTGCCATGACGAGATACTCGACAAAAACAAAACAGAATACAGCCACATGTTTCCATGAGTACTGTTTGTGGTTTTCAACCATGCTTAAGAAGGACATTCCGATAAAGCATACCCCCGCAAGGTTTATAAGATAACTGTATTCCGCCATGCCGGGATGTGCAGCGTTCATGGGCTGATATATCAGACCTGTAAAGGAAGAAGTCAGTATCAGCACGCAAATACTGGCATAAACAATATTTCCGAAGGATCTCTCAAGATAGGAATTATTCTCCCCATTGGCCGAATAGAGGACAAAATAATACCATGCCGCCCCATGGCCCATGTAAGCCATAAGGCACACAGAAAGGGTCAGCCCCCATAAAAGATTATGCCCGGGATACTTATAGGCAATCATATTCGCAAGCATATAAAAAATGACCGACAGCCCGTTCATCAAAAGAAGAACTCTGTAGATGACCGCAGTCCTTGTGATATACCCTCTTTTTAAAAAATGTATGATTCCCAAAAGGATTGTAATTACAAGGGCAATGATGTCATGGGAATTGATTCCGTGTGAATCCACCAGGATAGGCATAGGCATTTCACCCCTCTTAATAAAAAGCCGATAATCAATATGCCGAAGTATAGAAAACCTTATAATAATTCTACCAAATATGCCGTAAAATACAATCTTTTTTGTTTAGAGAATAACGTTTGCGGCATTCTATCGTCACCGGTGGTTTTGGCATGTAACAATTTCATGGCGCGCAAGTGCGCAAAAAAAGACCGCCTATTGACGGGATAGGCGGTCGAAAAATCAAAATCAAAAAAATTATGATATGCTGTTAACAGCCTTGGTAAGACGTGAAACTTTTCTAGCTGCGTTGTTCTTGTGATAGATGCCCTTTGTCTGAGCCATCTCAACTTCCTTGATAGCAGCCTTTAAAGCAGCTTCTGCAGCAGTCTTGTCATTAGCCTCAACAGCAGTAAAAACCTTCTTCATAGCTGTCTTAACACCTGAACGGATAGCCTTATTTCTCTCGGTTCTTACACGTGTAACGAGAATTCTCTTCTCTGCTGATTTAATGTTAGCCAAGTCGTACACCTCCATTTTGCATACAATCTGAAATTTAAGATTAAGATAAATGTTTTACTTAGCCAGACACGGGAGACTAATCAAACATACCTTTGTAGTATAATAAATCATCAAATATTTGTCAATTATTTTTTATAACAAAAAGTTTAGTTTTTGTTTTCAGCAATATAACGTTTCAACGCCGCGAATGTTTCCTTACTTATCACATGTTCCACTCTGCAGGCATCCTCCGTGGCAATCACGGGATCCACTCCCAGCTCAATAAGCCATCTGGAAATAAGATTATGCCTTTCATATATCATCTCCGCAATTTCAAGCCCCTCTTTGGTAAGGGTAATAAAGCCCTCGGGAGACACTTCTATATGTCCGCCCTCTCTCAGATGCTTCATAGCAACAGAGACAGAGGATTTCTTATATCCCGTTTCCGCAGCAATATCAACGCCTCTGACAACAGGCTTTATCTTACTGAGGATCAGTATTGTTTCAAGGTAATTTTCCGCAGATTCGTTTGTTCTCATTTTTCCTCATATAAACCGATTATATCAAAACAAACCGGTTCAATCCTTTCTCCCATTTTCACGGGCAGTTTTTACAAGTAATATTTCGGGCAGTCTATCCTGTGACCACCGAATGATAAATACGTACGAAGATTCCGTTTATTCTTTCGGGCTGAACTTCTATCTTGTACTCGGTAGCTCCAAGTTCACTTAAAGCCTCATTCATATAACCTGTTTTATAGGCACCGTTGGAGTAATTTGCTTCGATAACCTTCCAAAGAGCCATGGGCACTATATTATCAAAACTAGTCTCCCCTATGCCGCCTCTTTTTATCATTTCAAGGCAATCCGCATAATAACCGTCAAGGTCGATGATAACACTTTGGGCATCAAGTCCCGCATGGTTAAGATCATCCTGTGAAAAATAGCCTCCAAACATGGAAGTGTCCGCTTCGGGTTGTCCCTCTTCTTTGTCTTCCCCGGCATTTCTTCCGTTATTCTCGTAATCCAAAGGTTTTGAGGGATTATCATTAATAAATCCCCTGAGGGCATCCCTGGTAATATCGTCGGCGCTCTTAATTTTATCCTGAACGGAATCATTTATATCCTCCGCAGTTTCTAAAGCATCGGATA
The DNA here is from genome assembly GCA_024699395.1 of Lachnospiraceae bacterium. Classification (GTDB taxonomy): domain Bacteria; phylum Bacillota; class Clostridia; order Lachnospirales; family Lachnospiraceae; genus Acetatifactor. The sequence goes on from JAILPU010000144.1 coordinate 4,323, forward strand.
CAGGTGTATCACTGTCAGAACTTTCCTCCCCTTCAGGTTCTTCAAACTCATCCAGACACGGGGGAAGATTCACCGACATTCCCGTTCTCAAATGAGTCTTGGAAAGCCGGGCATCCGACTTATTGTAATAACTGTAGGTGTGGGGCTCCGTATCATCCCATGTGGTATCCACATTGTAGAATCGTCCGTCAATGCATATTATATTCCACGCATGATCCTCTCCGGAATAACCGGTACAATAATAACAGGGAATCCCCAGTTCCATCATAATATTCTGAAAAGCTCTGGCATATCCTGCGCAGACCGTCTCTTTGTTTACAAGGGCTGAATAAGCTGTCTGATTGCAGGGCGCGGATACATCGTATCTCACATTGTCGATAAGAGCATCGTGAACCGCTTTTTCCTTATCAGCGTCAGAGGTCTTAAACATAGCAAGATTAAGATAGGGTTGCATCGCTTCCTTATAGGATTTCTTCGAAGCCTCTATGTTATCCGCAGTTTCATTAAAATGAATATTCACTTCAACACAGTTGCCGTCGGCAAGATACTTGCAGGAAAAGCCCACACCAATCCAGAAAAGCTCGGGATGATCGTTATAAACAGCCATATGAGCCTTCTTAAACTCTTCCACGGTACAGGGAATCACAGGTTTGAAGACCTGAGTAAGGGAATCGATATTTGCATATATCTGCCTGTAAAGGGTTTTTCCGTCCTCATTAAGCATTCCGTAATAAGGATAAAAATAAGTGTCAAACTCCAGGTTGCTTCCGTCATTTCCAAAGGAAACTCCGTCTTCCTCTACCGCATTGTCCTTAACCAGGGTGGATTCCTCATCCACCGATGCAAGACCCGCTTTACCCTCCACTTCCTTGGGCATGGAGATATCTTCAATATCCTGTCTCACATATCCCGGGAGGGAATCGACTCTAACGTCACCCGTATCATCCGAATGACCTGTGCCGTCTTCATAAAGGGTGTTTTTTGTAGGATTGTCCTGTAAAAACATTCCTTTAAGCCTGTTATTCATGGCAGGATTGAAAATACAGTACATCATAAATCCGCAGCCTGCCAGTAAAATTATAACCAGTGTCCATAGGACTTTTTTTATCGTCTTCATATGTAAACATAATATCGCAAATATATGAAGGTAGCAATAAAACTTTCTTTTGTTTGTATTGAACTGAGTGTTAAGTAATGGTAAAATATCAAAGGTGACTAAATTTTGCGAGGACTATCATGGAAAAGAATTCTAAGATTTTTGTGGCAGGACACAAAGGCCTGGTGGGCAGTGCCATCGTAAGGGAACTGCAAAAGCAGGGCTATACAAATATAATAACCAAAAGCCACGAAGAGCTGGATCTGTGCAGGCAGGACCAGGTCGAGGAGTTCTTTGCGTGCGAAAAACCGGAATATGTTTTTCTGGCTGCAGCCAAGGTGGGCGGAATAATGGCCAACTCCGAGGCCCTTGCGGACTTTATGTACTCCAACATGATTTTGGAGATGAACGTTATTCACTCCGCATGGAAAAACAATTGTAAAAAGCTGGAATTCTTGGGCAGTTCCTGTATTTATCCCAGAATGGCTCCCCAACCCATCAAAGAGAGCTATCTTCTCACAGGAGAACTGGAAAAAACCAACGAAGCTTACGCTCTTGCCAAGATTTCCGGTCTCAAGTATTGTGAATTCCTTAATAAGCAGTACCACACGGATTATATATCGGTTATGCCCACCAATCTCTACGGGCCCAACGATAATTATCACCCCACCCACTCCCATGTGCTTCCCGCTCTTATAAGGCGTTTCCACGAAGCAAAAGTTCAGGGGCTGGATTCCGTAACATGCTGGGGCGACGGTTCGGTTTTGAGAGAATTCATGTATGTTGACGATCTGGCAAATCTTTGTGTTTTCCTAATGAACAACTACTCAGGAGACGAAACGGTAAATGCCGGAACCGGAAAAGAGCTCTCAGTCAAAGAACTGGCAG
>JAILPU010000149.1 GCA_024699395.1 Lachnospiraceae bacterium
AGACAAACCCTTTCCAAGCAAAACCTGATTATTTAGTTGTTTAATGGTTTGGGTGAAATAATATGAACATATTAGTAGAATAAATATATGAAATTTCGACCGTGACTTTACATTAACACATAACCCCAAATTACGCAACCCGCCATTTCCTCTAAACATCCCATACCCTCCCACCACACACCGTATCTCAAAAATCCCCCACTCTCGCCCCTTTGCATCATCTCTCAAAAACATCCCTCACCCACACCAAAGAAAAATACCCTCCTTACCGGTTGTCCGATAAAGAGGGCACCTAACACCTTTACAGGTTTTTAATTAATTTTACATATTGTATATAATAATCATTCCATTTAACAAATTCTTCATTCCGACAGATTATGGAACATCCAATTTTCCAACAGCATTCCGTGATTCTTATATCAGATTATGGAGTAACCAAATCCATTACAGATGGCATCCACTGCAATCTTCTGTTTGCAAAGAGGACACTCCTCTGGCTTGTATCCGAAGTAATCGGGAAGATCCCTGGTGGAATATAAAGTATGAACGGGGATGTCCATTACCTTTGTCGCCGCGGAAAAGATAGCGGATATACCCATTACATCTCCTCCGTAATACTTAATGGACTGAATTGCCTTCAAAATCGTATTACCGGTGGAAACCGAGGCCATAAGAAGAAGCACCTTCTTACCCTTTACCATATGTTTACTGTTCTCTCTGAACACAATCTGACCTGCAGTATCATATTCGGGAGATGCAATATAAATGGTCTGGTGGGCATTCATGGAATGAACTCCCGCCTTTGTAAGTTTATTGGCAAGGTAAGACCCCACAACTTCCATATTGTCCAGACAAAGAATGGTATCCACAACATCACTGACAAGATACTGGTTAGCCATCTCTTCGCCCGTTGCTCTGGCCTCTCTCTGACGGGATTTCATATCCGTAAGATCCATATAATAATTAACATGGGAATGAGGCGTAATAAAATGTCCCGGAATATACCTGAGAACCACATCTTTATTGGTAGGATAATTGATTTTTTTGTAATCTTGCATAGAAGTTGCCCCTCCTGTTTGAATTTTATGTATTTATTATACAATAATTCAGACAATTTGAAAAGCAGTTTATTTTTCCCCCGGACCCAACATATCTTGAAAAACCATATCAAATCAATTACAATGTTTTTTGATATGTAAATAACAGAATCGCAAAAAGGAGTAACATAATGACTACCAACGAAAAAGCACTTATGATGCATGAAAAATGGCAGGGAAAACTTTCCACCACCGCCAAAGCTGAAGTTAAATCAAGAGAGGATCTGGCTATCGCCTACACTCCCGGTGTTGCCGAGCCCTGTAAGGAAATTGCCAAGGATCCCGAGCTTGCTTACAAATATACCATCAAATCCAACACCATCGCCGTTGTTTCCGACGGAAGCGCCGTTCTGGGTCTTGGCAATATCGGACCTTACGCAGCTATGCCCGTTATGGAAGGTAAGGCCGTTCTTTTCAAAGAATTCGGTGATGTCAATGCTGTTCCCATCTGCCTTGACACTCAGGATACCGAAGAGATTATCAAGACTGTAACATACCTTGCTCCCGGCTTCGGCGGTATCAACCTCGAGGACATTTCCGCTCCCAGATGCTTTGAGATAGAGGAACGCCTTAAGGCTACATTAAATATTCCCGTATTCCACGACGATCAGCACGGAACTGCTATTGTGGTTCTTGCTGCCACCATCAATGCTTTGAAAATAACAGGCAAAAAGGCGGAGGACTGCCGTATTGTAGTTAACGGTGCCGGTGCTGCGGGTGTTGCCATAACCAAGCTTCTTCTCTCCTACGGCTTCAAACACATTATCATGTGTAACAGCAAAGGTATCGTTTCCAAGGATGCCGAGCGTCTTAACTGGATGCAGAAAAAAATGTGCGAAGTTACCAATCTTGAAAATAAAACCGGTACTTTGAAGGACGCTGTTGTGGGTGCCGATATCTTCGTGGGTGTTTCCGCTCCCGGAGTTCTCACTCCCGAGATGGTTAAGACCATGAACAAGGATGCCATCATCTTTGCAATGGCAAATCCCGTTCCCGAGATTATGCCCGATGAGGCCAAAGCTGCAGGCGCAAGAATCGTGGGTACCGGAAGAAGCGACTTCCCCAACCAGATCAACAACGTTGTTGCTTTCCCCGGAATCTTTAAGGGTGCCCTTGAAGGAAGAGCTCCTCAGATAACAGAGCCCATGAAGTTGGCAGCTGCCAAAGCCATCGCTTCCCTTGTTTCCGACAGCGAATTAAATGAGGACAACATTATGCCTGAAGCATTCGATCCCAGGGTTCGCGACGCAGTCTGCGAGGCCGTTAAATCAAATATCTGATGATTTATTATCCGAGACGGCACGTGACATCAGAAAGATATGTACATCTCACAAACACAGTGCTGTCAAAATAACCGTCTTTACGACTGTTAATCAAATATCTGATATCCGGGTAAAAACAAATGATACAAGACCCCATAACTTTGTATAAGCTTATAATCCTTTACATGCTTTCAAGGGTTAAGATGCCCCTCACGGCGGCACAGTTAAGCGAATTTCTTTTGGAAAAAAACTACACAACTTTTCTAACCTACAACAATGCCATGGATGAGTTAAAAAAAGCCAATCTCATCACCACCGCAAAAGCAGGTAACAGGACACTTGTAACCGTTACCGATGAAGGTCGCGAAACCCTTGATTTTTTTAAGGATCTTATAAGTGACGCCACCATACTTGAGATTGATTCTTTTTTGAAGGATAACGAGATTCAAATACGTGATGACATTTCGGTTATTGGCGAATATTACAAAAATACGGCTTCCAACTACGAAGCCCACCTGACAGTCAAAGGTACCAATGAAAATGTTGTGGAAATCAAATTAAGCGTTCCCACCAAAGAACTTGCCGCTTCCATATGCGACAAATGGCAGGAACGCCACGATGCGGTCTATCAAAAATTAATCGAAGAATTATTCTAGAATAAAGGGCTTCGCACCGAAATGCGAAGCCCGCTTTTTATTGGTCTTTATTTTCTTTTGCTTCTCTTTTTATCCTTGAAAGATGTTCTCTTATCTTCACCTCATAACCGTTTCCCGAGGGAGAATAAAACTCTTTTCCGCTCAATTCATAGGGAAGGTACTGCTGTTCAACATAATTGTTGGGATAACTGTGGGAATACTTATATCCCACTCCGTGCCCAAGACTTGCAGCGCCACCGTAATGCGCGTCCTTAAGATGGGGTGGTATTGCAAGATTCCCCGACTCTTCCACTTCCTTCATTGCGGACTCTATGGCTGTTATACATGCGTTACTCTTGGGTGCACAAGCCACATAGGAAGCTGCCTGTGAAAGGATTATCTGAGCCTCGGGCATTCCTATTCTCTCCACCGCCATGGAGGCGTTTGTAGCCACCACAAGTGCGTTGGGATCTGCATTGCCCACGTCTTCACTGGCGCAGATCATTATCCTTCTTGCAATGAACTTTATATCCTCTCCGGCGTTTAACATCCTCGCAAGGTAATACACCGCCGCGTCCGGATCCGACCCTCTCATACTCTTTATAAAAGCAGAGATGGTATCATAGTGGTTGTCCCCGGATTTATCATATCTGGCAGCCTTTTTTTGAATACAATCCTGTATAACATCAAGAGTTAGCCTAATCTTTCCGTCCTCGTCCCTGGGTGTGGACATAACCCCAAGTTCAATGGCGTTAAGGGCTTTTCTTGCATCGCCTCCCGATATGTCAGCCAAAAATGCAGCCGCATCCTCGGTTATCTCGGCATCAAAGCTTCCCATGCGCCGGTCTTTGTCATACACTGCCCTGTTTATAAGATCTATGACAGCTGGGAAAGGGCGGCGAATCCCTGTGGATTTTCGCCAACGGCCTGGATACGGAACCGGTGCGCAGATGGGGCGATGTGCCGGAGGTCAAGTCCGTTTCCCACGGGATGACCTTCCGGCGTGACCTGGTGACCCGGGAGGAGATTGAAACCGGCGTTGCGGTACAGGCGGACCGGATCGCCATGAGCCTGCGCCGGCAGGAGCTGAAGGGATCTGTCATTACCGTGCAGATCAAGACACCGCAGCTGGTGACGATTTCCCGGCAGGTATCCCTGAACCACTATACCTGGCTGGAGCATGAGATCCGCGAGGTGGCGATGAAGCTGATTGAGGAGCACTGGCAT
>JAILPU010000150.1 GCA_024699395.1 Lachnospiraceae bacterium
CCGAAGGGCAAAAACAGGAGGTGTAATCTTGACTGCTAAAGAATGTATAACCACGAGAAGAAGCATAAGAAGCTTTAAGGAAGAACCTGTATCCGACAGCGTTATAGAGTCCATTGTAGCAACCGCATCAATGGCACCCAGCTGGAAGAACACCCAGATTGTACGTTACATAGCCGTATCCGGTGAAACCAAGGAAAAACTGGCGGCATGTACCAAAAGTTTTTCAGGAAACGGAGCAATCATGAGCAATGCTCCCACCGTTGTAGCCATAGTTATCAAGAAAGGCAGATGCGGATTTGAAAGAGACGGTTCCTACACCACTCCCCGTAAGGATTCATGGCAGATGTTTGATGCCGGAGTGGCAGCACAGACATTTTGTCTCGCCGCATGGGAACAGGGAATCGGTTCCGTGATCATGGGAATATTCGATATAGAAGAAGCCAAGAAAGTATTGGAAATCACCGATGAATACGACCTTATCAGCCTTATCCCCATCGGCTATCCCAATGTATCACCCGAAGCCCCCAAGAGAAAAGAAGTTTCGGAATTATTGTCATTCAAAAAATGATCGTCGGAGAGGATTATCCTCTTCGACTTTCTTTAAGTATAAAAAAATGAGGTAAACTATGAGACATTTGATGAGTCCTATGGATTTCGATACAAACGAGCTGGACAGACTGTTCGATCTCGCCACTGATATTGAAAACAATCCGGCTAAGTACGCCCATAAATGTGACGGAAGAATCTTAGCCACATGCTTTTACGAACCAAGCACACGAACAAGATTGAGTTTTGAATCAGCAATGTTACGACTTGGTGGAAAGGTTATCGGTTTCTCCGATGCCAATTCATCATCAGCAGCAAAGGGAGAAAGCGTATCCGACACCATTCGCATCATATCCGCCTATGCAGATATCTGTGCAATGCGTCACCTTAAGGAAGGTGCACCTATGGTAGCCTCCCAGAAGTCTTTAATCCCTGTAATAAATGCAGGCGATGGCGGACATCAGCACCCCACCCAGACCCTTACAGATCTTCTTACAATCCGCAATATGAAAGGACATCTGGATAATTTCACCATCGGCCTCTGTGGCGATTTAAAATTTGGCAGAACTGTGCACTCCCTAATAAAGGCCCTCTCACGATATGAAAACATTCGCTTTATTTTTATATCCCCTGAGGAATTGAGAGTACCTGATTATATCATAGAACTGTTAAACGAGAAAAAACTTCCCTACAAAGAAGTAATCAGACTCGAGGATGAGATTGCCAACCTTGACATACTGTATATGACAAGAGTTCAAAAGGAGCGATTCTTTAACGAAGAAGATTATGTCCGTTTAAAGGACTTCTACGTATTAAATACCGACAAGCTATCCCTTGCCAAAAAGGACATGCTCATTCTTCATCCCCTTCCCAGGGTTAACGAAATCGATGTGGAAGTGGACGACGATCCCAGAGCCGCATACTTTAAGCAGGCACGCTACGGTGTCTACGTAAGAATGGCTTTGATATTAACATTACTGGAGCTGTGCTAAGGAGGAAACAATGCTTAACGTCGGAAAAATCGAAGAAGGATTCGTATTGGATCATATAAAAGCCGGTAAAAGTCTGGATATATACCATCATCTTCATCTTGATGAAAAAGACATAACCGTTGCCATAATCAGAAATGCCCGTTCCGAAAAAATGGGCAAAAAAGACATCTTAAAGGTGGAATGCGATATCAATGAACTCAATCTTGATATCCTGGCCTTTATCGATCACAACATCACCGTTAACGTTATCAAAAACGGTGAAATCGTTGAAAAAAAGGAGCTCGTGCTCCCCAAGGAAATCAAAAATGTTATCAAATGCAGAAATCCCCGTTGCATAACTTCCATTGAACAGGGACTAAGCCATGTTTTCATCCTTGCCGATGAGAACAAAGAAATCTACCGTTGCAAATACTGCGAGGAGAAATACACCGCCAGCGCAGTTAACGTCTTATAATCCGTTCTTACAACTCCCGTGCACCCCACGGGAGTTTTTTATTGCCGCTACATCTGCAAAAATATATAACCTGCAATAATACGGAGGCGACGGGTACGATACCACCCAAATCCTGCATAGCACACTTGCAACAGTCCGGGATGTGCTGTCCCCCCTGACATATGCATA
>JAILPU010000170.1 GCA_024699395.1 Lachnospiraceae bacterium
CTAAGCTGCACCTTTGCGGTGCGGCTTTAATTTTCCTTAAGGAAACAAAAGAAAGGATAAGCCGCACAAAGCGGTAGGTAAACGTATGGATTTTAATTTTGACTTGGAAAGCTTTTTTAATGCAACTAGCCCCAAAACCTCAAAGAAAGAGGAGAAACAAAAGCCTGAAAAGAAGGAAGTTAAAAAGGCTTCAGGAGGGAAGGACATTGATGTAACCCTTCCCGTTACAGTTTATGGCAGAAACTTTAAGAAAGATATTGGTGGAGAAGGGACAAAACCCCTTTCCCAGATAGCAAGAGACCTTCTAAACGAAGGCTTTATGGAATTTATGATTCCCGGGATAGGTCTAATCTTTAACGAAAAGAATAATGCCATATATGTCACTGATAATGCAGTCAACCCTTTGTCCGATAAGTCCCAGGTATTTACCAAAGAAGATCAGGTGATAACTGTTTCGGACGGAGAAGTAAGAGGCGAGTTTTCTCCTTCAGACTTTGACAAGGATTTTGATGAGATCACGGCTAAAGAATTTGCCCAAAAATGGGCAGAAATCAATCCCACATATGAAGGTTGTGGTATCGCTGTTAATAAAAATGCTGCATTTCCTACTCTTAGTAAGGTTTATAACCTTAAAACAGGTAAGGAAATAGAGATAATAGTTAACGGTGAGGCAGTAAGACTTACACCTGAAAAAGCTGTAATAACCGAGGCTTTAAAAGAATACATTCCTGAAGGGCTCGCAATCACGCTTGTAGGAAACAACGAAAAAGCCTTTGTTTCATATGTATCACTTAAAAAAGGCGATGGGTTCTACCCGGAACAGCTCCCTAATTCTTCTGCAAAGGTCAAAACCAATGAAGTAGAAAAAAAATACCCCCTTCCCGTTACGTTACGGATCGTAACATGGAACACGGAATATGAACTTACTCCGGAAATGTTTGGAGGAAAAGAAAAGGTAACAGAGTCTGAGATAACAAAGTTTATGGCTGAAAGAGAGAGGCTTTTTGCTGATAAAAGCAGGAAAGTGGACATGCTCTACTCTAAAGAACATAACCTTTTGTCCTGCATGTTCTTATCCGGGAAGAAGGGGGCTATTGCAGGAACGGCTTACCAAAATGTCTGGCTGGATGAAACTGACGATGAAGACGATGCGGTCCACCGTGGAATATTCAAATTAATAAGGAGTAAAACAGAGCTTGAAAAATGCTTTAATACTACTTACTACGGTAACTACTGTGGAAACATGGCCGAGAATGATGATCGTTGCATGAAGCTTTTATCCCTTCCCCATGGAGTGTTCCTTGGCCATTACGGAAAAGAGTATGAGGGAAGCACTATAAAAAGCCTTGAATTTAAAAGAAAGCTTCCCCTCATCCCTGTAAATATTTTAGATGAGGTGGTTGAGTTCTTCGAATCCGAACTGCCTAATGAAGCCTGTGTAACTGTAATTTATAACAAAAAAACCGAAAAATTCAGTGTAATAAAGGCAAAAGGGCGCTGCGGAACATGCTTTATCGAGTATGACTATTCCAATGCAAGCGAACTATTATGTGATCCTTCCATCATAACCGTTATGATGATACATTCACACGGTTCAGGCAATGCGTTCTTTAGTAAGCTCGATGATGCCGATGAGATGTATCCCGGTGTGTTTGGCGTAATAGGCGGACTTGGGAAGATAGATACCCCGCAGATGAAATTCAGGGCAAGGCTTGACGGCGTAAGCTGCAATCTTAAGGTCACAGACCTTTTTGAAAGGAGTGGAAATGTGTATGATTAAACTTACAAACCAAAAAACTCTGGATGAGGCGTTAAGCCTCTTCCAGAAAAAGAAAAATAAGACCCACGGAAAGAATGCGAAAGGATATTTTACTATCAAAGAGTACTCCGAGCGGCTTGACGAATGCTTTGGTATGTCAGGTTATGAGATCACGTTTCCGGATGTCAAAACCGAAATCCTTCCCAACGGGCAGGTATATACCATTACAAAGGCAGTCATAACCATCTTTGATGAAAATAGGAACCCTGTTTTCCATTTAGAAGGCTGGGGATCAAGTGAGGTTGTTTATTCAAACGACAATGAGAAGTTTATTCTCTTAAACACACTTGGTACCGTAGGCTGTACTTACGCTATAAAGAGTGCCTGTCAAACCGTCGGAGTATTCGGTTCAAGACTTATGGCGGAAGACGATAATAAGTCAGTTACCGCTTCAGGCTCATCGCCAAAGGCAAAAAACGTGGAAACAAAGGCTTTCTACATAACTGACCCTGCGGTAGTGGTCAGAACGGAAAGTGACGGCCTTCCCGTATATAAGCTTATGGGTAAGGAGATCGTCGGCAACCAGTGCAAGGCATGTTCTTCAGAAATCCTTGCATACCCTAATAACTATAAAAACTGCAAGGATAAGATGAACAAGCTTGTGTCATGGGCTATGTCAGAAGACGTTAAGAAGGGAAGCAAGATAACCATTAACGTGTCTGCCGTAGCCGGGAATAATGACGCATATGTGTTCAAATCCTTTGTAGGCTGATGTTTACGAAAGATTATAAAAAAGCACTGTTTACTCTTGCAAGGCAGTGCGCTTGTATTCAGGAGATATCAGAAGAAAAAGATGGTTTTTCAGACGTCTATATAAAGGATACCATTAAGACTATGGAAGAAAGTAGGAACGCGCTTTTATCCATAAAAAGTGCTCTTGGCTATACAGATGGTCTTTCTTTTATGGATAATGCGAAGTTTATCGGCTTTTCCATTATAGACGGTAAAGTTTGCGGGGATATTGACAAGATACCCAAGATCGTTATCCCCTGGCTTGAGGATGAGAGCGAAGAAAACCGCTTCAAATATGAAGTGGGAGCTTATTTGTATTCCCATTACATGTTTAAAAAAGGGTTATTTCACCACTACAGGCCCTTACCTGTATTCAAAAATACAAGAAATCTTGAGTTACTTATCAAAGAAAAGATTAGATCTATCATTTCTTTGGTGGAAAGGAGATTACGGGGCTGTGTCGAATGACATAACTCTAAAAGAAAGATATGAGATATGATCTTTGTGTGGTAGGTGCCGGCGGAACCGGTACCTACTTTCTAAAGGAAGTAGGGAGATTTTTATCAGGCAGAAACACTGACATATCATCCATCCATATATTTGACGGAGACATTGTCGAAGAAAAGAACCTTACAAGGCAATGTTTCTTAAGTGAGGATATAGGAAGAAACAAAGCTTCGGTTATGGGAGAAATTCTTTCAGATGCCTTTAATCTTAATGTTTATGCACATCCGATATTTATTAAGGAAGCCAATGACCTTAAGATCTTTAAGCATATCCCAATAATAGTAAGCTGCGTGGACAACCACGGAGCCAGGCTTATACTTGAAGAGTTCTTTGAAAACCAAGATGACTGTATTTTACTTGATTCCGGCAATGAATTTACCACCGGTGAGGTGGTAATGGCTTATAAGCTCCAAAGCAGGGTTTACGGGCCGCCAAGAAGTTATTACTTTCCTGAAATAAAAAAAGGTGATACACGGAATGTTACGGAATTAAGCTGTGAAGAATTAAATAAGGTGACACCGCAGCATATTTTTACAAACATGCTTGCCGGCAACATCTTATGTTCTGCAATATCAAATCTCTTATCAACCAAGATCACACCGGGTGTGGTCTTTTTTAATGCCCTTAACTTCTCTATGGAAATGAAAGAATTCAAAAAAGGAATTTAAGGATATTTGCCCTTAAGGGCGGAAAGGAATAAGAATATGAATAAATATTTAGCATTTCAAATTAAGCTTGACCTTTTAACTACGATGATAGGACTTTATTTACTGCATGTAGGGGCTGTGCTTTTAAGAGGCAGTTCCCTATGCAATCCCACATCGATACACATGGAGTTTTTTTCCACGCTCTTAGTCATCGTATATATCGGACTCGATTATTGTATCTGCGCGGTTATAAGCCAGAACTATTACTTTGCCCTAAGTGTTATCACATTTGCAAATCTTATAAAGGCGCTTATCTGCGTATGGTCTGTATATAAGAAGAAAGGCCCCGGTTATACAAGGCTATGGGTAGTAAAAAAGCTTTCTGTAGACAAGAGATTTCTTGGTAAATGGGTTAAGTGGTCGCTTGAGAGAAAGGAGGAGGGGAGAGGCATCTTTATTCTCCCCTAGAAACTTATGAATTTAAGAGAAGCATGTGAATTTCTCGAAAACATTGATTACACAAAGGGTTTTAATAACTATCCCTTAGTAGATATGTTAACAGGAAGGCTTGCAAAAAGATTAAGGATTGACGTAACGGATAATCTTGAACCTTCCTTAAAAGGCTGGAACTGGCTTAGAGTCACAGGACCATGCGAAGAAAGAGAACTTTATTACAGTAATATCTTTTCAAGAGACTTTGGTGCAGCGGTATTTTCTTACAGATATATGCTTGATGCCCAAGAGATAAGAAAGATACTTGTAAAGAGTGATGAAGACTTTCAAAAGGAACTAAACAGTGAAAAGTGGCTTTATTCCATAGGAGAAGAGATAGATTACTTTTTAGATGCCTCCAAGGATAAAGAACCGGATTATTATGATATCGCAAGAAGCCTTTTATGCGGAAGTTTATACTTTTACTGCAGAACCAATAATGGAGACTTTCCAAAGGATATCGAAGAAATCTGGGGAAAAAAGGAAACCGTATTTAATATGGAATACTATGAATCCATTGTAGACGACATTTATTATTATTTCTTTTTTGAGCCCCAGGCAAAAGAAGAGATATCCGGTGAACTCATATCGTACCTTCTTGATGTGGTTCTTTCATTTAAGATGGATCCATATTCTGAGATTACACCCACTTTGTTCATCTTTAGCTCTGAAAGTTATTGCGAGTATCAAAGAATAAAGGACTTAATTCCAAAGCGATACAAGACAGCTCTCGAAAAGGCTGCCAAATTCCTTGAAGATCCCACAAATATAGAGTTTCTTACTAACCCTGAACGAACAGATGCTTCAAAACTCTTTAGGGTTGAACCGTGTGATCTTGAATCAAGGGATGACATCTCAGCCAGTGTAATCCACGGAATAAATAAGACATATTGGATTTACTACTTTTTTGATTCGTACGAAGGCACAAAGACCAATGAACTTACATTCTCTCCAATATTATTCATCGTAAGAGAATGTTTTGAAAAAGTGTTCGCTCACGCAAAGCGGCATCTTTCTGCCAAAATTCATGCTACTTAAAGTAAATAAAATATGCTTTTATTGACAATTTGTACTAACAGCCACAACCACCTATAACCTGAAGGAACCGCTCTTATGAGTAATTCCTTCAGGCTTTTTTTATTGTTCACACATATCGTTTTTTGTATAATTAAGGTATTAACAGTGAATTTGTTATCCAAATAAATCAAAACGTATGAATTATAGACAAAACTCGCCTTATGACATGGAATCCGCCATAAACGGATTCAATAATCTTTTTGATGAAACCATTAGCGTCGGCATGGATATGGCCGCCGATCTTGAAAAAATCAAAGCACTGGACAGACTTCATTCAGATAAAGAAACTGTGTTTGTGGATTGTTATGGCTGTGAAAAGCTCTTTGTCGATTTCTTTGTCAATCAAGACATGGAAGAAGATTTTCCCATTATAGCAAGGGACTTCTTAATACATGAACTCGCAAATACCGCAACAAATGAGGATATTGCATACTTTAACATGGATAGCGGAGATGATTGGCCGGAGTCTTTATTCAGTAGATATATTATGGGGCTCATGATCAATGCCGTTAACAGTGGAAGTGAGTACACTAAAGCCCTTATCCTTCATCTTTACAAGACCTATTACAAAAAGGAATATAAAAGTCTCAAAAGATTCAGTACTATCAGCGCCAGAGAGATAGATTCATTGGCTCACTCGCAGGAGAGTCCTTATCTTCAGATCCCCAACATGGCAAGAATCCTCTACATGTCAAAGCTTTCCGGCATTAAACTTAAGGATGACTGTCGTTATGTTTATGATTTTCTTTCGGGTTATGTCGACCACATCGACAAACCGGGCCACTCATTCGCAAATGAAGTTGAGGAGGAATACAAAGCATCCGTCGATGAAATAAATGAGCGTTTCGACATAAACCGACTCTACACAATTTACGATAAAACCAAGCGTTTTTTGGGTAACTCCCTTCAATGGCTGGGATACAACCCTAATTATGTAGATTGGTGCGATGCTAATTATTATGAAATTGTAGACTGGCTTGCAATCACACTTTCCATCTTAAAGAAGACATACCCTCACAAGTCCAAGGAATATTCTGCTGAGGAGCTAGTTGTTTATTCGCTTATTATTCAGGCTGCAAGCGCGGCAACCTCTAATCAGGATTCGATGATAACCCTGCTTCGGATGTTAACCTACGGCAGAAAAAGCAGTGGTATCCTTGAAGATGTCCCGTCCTTATTTAACCCCGAAGACGTCAAAGTAAAAGAAGAGCATTCCGTTAAACCAAGCAATGAACCGGAACGCAACGAATCCAAAGAACAAAAAGCTGAAGAAATGCCGGTATATAGCGAACAGTGCCTTTTGGAGGAAATAGAGACTCTTCGCAGAAAAGTTCATAAGCTTTCAAACGACAACAGCATTCTCAGATCAGACCTTTCTGATAAAAAGAATGTTGACGCAGAAAACAAAACCATAAAAACACAAATGGAATGCTATAAACGAGAGCTTGCAGCTCTTAGGGAGTATGTCTATAACCTCACTGAAAGTGAAAATGCGGAAAATACTGAGTCTATAAAAGAAATGAAGGAAAAAATAGCCGATAAACGGATCATAATTATCGGCGGACATATCAAATGGGTGTCAAAACTAAAAAAGGAATTTCCCAAATGGGAATATATCAATCCTGATGCAAGCGGAACTACAGCAGTATCTATAGTCAACAACGCCGAAATGGTATATTTCTTCACTGATTTAATAAGCCATTCCAGGTACAATCAGTTCATGAATACGGTCCAGACACGAAAGATCAGGTTTGGATATATCCATGGAGTAAACATAGATAACAATATTCGTGATATATATAGGGATTTCTCAAAATAAAATGCGTGGAAAAACATGGGTTTAGCAAAATCTGATAAGATAATGGAAGAGTACAAACAAATATATGAAAAGATATTTAAAACCATGTATCCGGCTAAGAACAGTACAGGGTTTCCTGAAAGAAATCTTTCTGCCAATTATTCCAAAGCATATGAAACTGTTAACACAAATGCGATAACATGGTTTGAATTTCAATTTGGCCCCAAAAACAAGGGAGGGAAGAGTATGTTAAAAAAAATGGTTGTTTTAATATTGTTGTTATGCTGTTTCTTTTATCCAAATGCAAGAACGTTGGCATCAACTGTTGATCCATCTCAGACAGAAAATGTTTCAGACTCCATAACAGATGATCAATCAAAACCTAATTATGAGATTTCATTATTAATTGACCATCCATATGTTTATGCTGTTTCTGAAAATTCCGGAACAATACATGGTGACATTAGTTGTAGTTTTAAACAATATGATCATGTGGATTATAGATATAATATAACGCTTGGATTTTGTATTGGT
>JAILPU010000161.1 GCA_024699395.1 Lachnospiraceae bacterium
GTTTTGACACGAAAAGGAAACAACTAAATGAAAAATTTACAAAAATGATTATTTTTACTTGATTTTAAAAATCATTTCTGATATTATAGTCATGTTGTGATTAGACAAAAGTGTTAATCGAGGAGGTGTCATTATGGCTAAATGTGATATTTGCGGCAAGGGCGTTCATTTCGGAAACAACGTCAGCCATTCTCATAGAAGAAGCAATGCAATTTGGAAATCTAATATCAGAAGCGTTAAGTGCAAGATCAACGGCGCTGCTAAGAGAATGCATGTTTGTACAAGCTGCATCAGATCCGGCAAAGTAGAGCGTGCCTAATTTTCAAATTAAAGAGTATTTTAAAAGAGCAGGTTAACTGCTCTTTTTTTATTGTTAAACAGAAAAGTCTTATTATTAATTGAATTAGCCGGTCTCTTCACGTTTTTTATCGTATTCTTTGTTTATCAAACGCATCATCTCTTCGTCGCCGCAGAGATTGTCGGGATGAAAGATCTTAACAAGATCCTTATAACGCTTTCTTACGGTAAGGGGATTGTCCGCATTCTTAAAGAGGGATTCGGCTATATCTTCAGAGTTGTCGGAAAGATACTCATTCTCTCTTTCCTTTAAAAGTCTGTCGTAAAAATCTCTCTCCTTCTCAAAAACCTTCCTGTCCACTTCCAGCTGTCTGAAGCCATCCTTTAAGATTTCCATCTTTTTATCAAAGAAAAGGTTTTCTTCTCTGAGACGTTTTTTCTCAAGAACAAGGCGGTTATTTAATAAATCCATCTCGTCCCTGAAACGTTTCCTCTCATCAAGAAAGCGTTCTCTGGAATTCTCCAGTTCCTTCTTTTCATTTAAGATTTTAACTTTTTCTCTGAAAAGGAAAAGCTTCGCTTCCTTAAGTTCATCTTCGTTTTCGGTTTCCGCAAGTTCTTCCCAGTCAATCATAAGAACACCTCAAATGTAAAACAAAAACACCGCCAACCAAATTATTCCTTATCGGGGAAAGCATTGTCGATTATCTCTTCCTTTGACAGTTCCCCGTCTTTATCTTTCTTTAACTTCTCCATAATCTCAGGCACAAGATCGATGACTCTCGAAAAATTATCCTGATTTTTAACGCTTACAATCTTGGCATTATTGTTTCTTATAACCAAAACTGCACTGGGAGTAATCTTTCCTCCCATTCCGCCGGCACCGGAATTACCGTTTTTATTGTGTCCGGCTCCCGCAAACATACCGAAAGAAACATCAACCAAAGGGATCAATATGGTGTCGCCAACGGTAATGGACTCTCCCACAACGGTTTTGGTTGAAAGAAAACCGTCCATATTTTTCATTCCTTTAAAAAGATTGTCAACGATACCGTTAAATCTGTTAGAACTGTCGGCCATTGGTTATCCTCTCTCTCCGATCAATCGTTTCTATTCTTGACCATTTTTATCATACGTCTTACGTCCTTGTCCAATAACAGTGACAAAAGACTTAATGCAGGACCTATCAAACGGATTCTGCCTCTTATGTCCGCTTTAAGTCTGAAAACCTTTTCATCCATATCGCAGTCCACATAAAACCTGCCTCTAAGCTTTGTAAGAGCCATTCCGTACAACCCGTAAATAAATGCATTAACATCCGGTTCACCGGTTCCGTATTTGCACTCCACATAGGTTTTACGGGGAAGTATACCCCTTACAACTTTAAGAATCTTCTTAAATATCCTTAAAAAGGCATTTTGATTATCACAATCCGTTATGAAATTTTTCCAAAAAGAAATGTTTCCGTAAACCTTTTTAATTTTATCACATAAGGAAGTGATTGTGTACCAAATCTTGTTAAGAATATTTTTGTTGGGAGTATATTCCTCATCATCCTCGGAATCATTATTATTTTGAGATGAGCTGTCCCCGTATTTGGATTCATTGTTGCCTGCATCTTCTTGGGCGGAATCCTCATCCCGTTTATGGGTTTTATCCCTCTTATCCTGCTCGCTCGAATTGCCGTTAATTTCAGAATTCACCGACTGATTGGAATCCTCCGATTTATGCAATTCATTTAAATGGGCTTCTTCAGCCTTGGAATTTGCACCAATATTTTCCCTTACATCCGAGTTATCACTACCCTGATGTTCTGCCCCGGCATTATGGTCAATACCGAAATCTTGGTTTTTTTCGGTATTTTCCCCTTTATCACCGTCTTTTTCCGTTTTATTTTTACTGTCTTTGTCCCCGGTTTTATTTTTTAATAATTCAAAGAAAAGAATCTTCAAGGATGTCTTCTTCTCTTCAAGGTCGTAATAAAACCTCACAAATCCAGGCAGCCAGTGACCTTTAACCGTAAGCTTTTTCTCATTCTCATTAACAGAAGCTTTAAGCCTGTATTTAATGGGCCAAAACAGGATAAGAAGAAGCACAAGAAGGAAAAATAAAAGTATACAGCAAAGCACAATCCCTATGATTTTAAGAACGCCCAATATGGTCAAAATCATTTAAAATACTCCCTGAAAGAACATTTTTCGTCCTGTTTCAATATGTCTTCAGCCATATCCTTCACAAGCATAAAAGCATCGTCCCTGTTTTTGGCAATACCGCAGACTTTGATGTCTCTGTATTTATAAACAGGTCTCAAAAGCTCACAGGATTTTATAATCTCCATCTCTTCTCCCTCATTCTCAGAAAGGATAAGAATATAGAGACCTGCTTTAACAGGATCTTTTTTAAGTTTTTCCATGAGAATATAATGGTTTTTCTCTTCAAGTTCCTGACCGATATAAATCCTGTCGTTTGATCCAATCTTTATTTTCAAAATACAAAACCTCATTAAATGAGGGCACTCTATCGAGTACCCCACATGTTCTTGCGTTTCAGATCCAAATAATCGCTGTAGGCGTGTTCCAGTATCTGCCTTTCATTAGGAAATTTCAATAAATGATATGCTTCATGGAATTTATAAAAGCCTGAATCTTCAAAATACTCAGCTTTCTGAGGTTTGCTGTAATAGCTGTCGGTGGTCATGAGATACCAGTGAACCTCTTTTTCCACCACATCGTCGGAAACATTAAAAGTATATTCACTTTTTCCCACATATTTAACAATCGAGGCCTTGGAACCCGACTCCTCCAGCACTTCCCTCAAAGCTGTCTGCTCGTGATCCTCCCCTTCTTCAACCGTACCCTTGGGAAGAACCCATGCATCATATCTGTTTTTATAATTCTTGTAAAGAAGCAGTATCTTTCCGCGAAAAATAACAACGCCACCGCAGCTTGTTGCTTCAATCATAGCAATACCTCCTGCAGGTGAAAAACTTAAAAATAGTATAAGGCAAATCAATATAGGCATCGGCCGCCCAGGCACGCGAGGCATCGAGGG
>JAILPU010000189.1 GCA_024699395.1 Lachnospiraceae bacterium
TCTTCTCTTTTGAGAACAGGTTCGTACCCTCCGTCTCTGTAAATCCATTTGGAATACTCATTGGCTTCCTCTCGGGGAATCCCCATAAATTCAAGGTCACTGTCCTTATCCGAATAGTCACCGTCCAGAGATATTATTATATCCGCATTGGGATAATTTAACGCTTCCCCAAGATAAGTTTCCATATTCGCACTATCCGCGTTTTTAAGGGCAGCCTCATGATTCCTCTGGACATAATACTGATAGTCCATATCCCAAATACTGTACTTGGGTTCTCCTCTGTGGTCGTATAAATCAAAATTGGATTTAAGCCAGTTTCCGAAATAAGCCGTAAGCTTTTCTGTTCCCGAAGCAGCCAGATGAAGCTCGTCATTAAAATCGGTCTCGGGACTGATACCAAGTTCATCCATCATACAGTTAAAATCAAAAATGGTCAAACCTCGTTTCTCACAATACGACTTAACCCAATTTATCTTTCTCTGTTCATCCTCCGTAATGCAAAAGGGAGTGACAAAAAATACAAGTTCAAAGTCCTTTTCTTTGGAAAGTTCCTCCATGTCTTCAAGCCACTTTTCACCCTCATCGCCTATGGGCTCCTCATCTGTTACCAAAGGCACATTGGGGTCGAACCCCACCCCTCTGGACTTAAAATTACCCACAGCTTCTCCTCTTCCGTAGGTATTATAGGGATACTCTTCAAAATCATATCTTGTGAGTTCTTTATATCTGTTATGTATAATGGGAAATCTTAAATAAAAATCCTGCCTGTCCTCTTTTTTAACATAGGAATCGATTAATTCAATAGCATTTCGGGAAGGTTTCAGTGCCAGCATGTTCCTGTAAACATTCCCCACCTCCGTATGCCTGTCAAAGAGTAAGCCGTACACATCGACGCATACAACTTTGGGAGACTGGTTTTTTAGCAGTTCCTTTGTCATATAATAGGAGGACTGCTTGTCCTGACCCGAGGTGGCCATATCAAAGGCTGCCATGCCGTGATCCCTCCAGAGAAAACAGGGGAAAATACCGCAGTAGCAATGGCTCGACCCCACAAAGGCCACATCAATAAGATTATCTTTGGTATTGTACAGCTGTTTTGCCGAAGACTGGTATCCTCCGGTAGTCTCCTTCCAGGAAAGAATCCCGTAGACCTTTGAAAATACAAGAAAACAAATAAGGGCAAAACAGGCGATCTTTACGATAGGTAATATTTTATCTTTCATAACAAATCAAAACCTGAAATATATAAATTGCGCGGAATCAAAGTCCACGCCGTATTCTCCGTAAACCACACACGCCACCATAAGTGCGATATAAACAATCCAGCGAAACCACAGATTCTCCGCCCCCATAAATCTTCCTATATCCTTTTGGGCCATATATCTGTATATGTCCACAATAACAAGGATAATAAGGGCAGCCATAAGAATCCCCACTTCCCTCCTGTCCAGACCGAAGGTAAACAAACTTTCATCAAAGAGACTCCAGGGATCGAATCTTGTGATCATATGCTTAAAATACACCAATGCTTCTTTGACAGAAGATGCTCTGAAAAATACCCAGGCAAAACAGGTCAGGGTAAAGGTGGTAAATATCCTTAAAAGCCTGTGACTGAAAGCCTCGGTATTTACCTTTAAAAGCTTTGCCGTTTTCTCCTTAACAGGCTTTAAAAGATCCCCTGCTATCTGATACAATCCGTGAATTCCGCCCCAGACAACAAAGCTCAAATCCGCTCCGTGCCAGAGACCGCTTAACAAAAAGGTTATAAGAATATTTCTGTATTTTACAACTCTTCCCTTTCTGTTGCCCCCGAGGGGGATATATACATAATCCCTGAACCAGAGGCTCAAGGAAATATGCCATCTTCTCCAGAACTCCGCAATACTCCCGGCAAAATAAGGAGTATTGAAATTCTCCATAAGGTCAAAGCCCATTATCCTTCCGGCTCCCACAGCTATGTTGGAATAACCGGAAAAGTCGCAGTAAATCTGAATCGCAAATGCTATGGCGCCGAAAACTCCTTCAACAAATCCCACAGCCTGAGGATTTCCAAAAACTCCGTCCACAAAAAAGGATATTCTGTCGGCTATAACCATCTTCTGAAACATTCCCCAGGTCATAAGCATAAAGCCTTCGGATAGTTTCTCATAGGAAAAGTTTCTCTCAAGGCTCACTTTTTTTATATTGGAAAGAAGCTTTTTACTTCTCTCTATGGGGCCCGCCACAAGCTGGGGAAAGAAGGATACAAAGAGGGCATAATTTATAAAGTTTTTTTCGGGCTCGGTTTCATTTCTATAAACATCCGCCGCATAGGACAGTGCCTGAAATGTATAAAAGGATATTCCCACGGGAAGAATGAGAGAAAAGGGGCTTGAAACCCTTTTTATCCCCATGGGACTCAATATGACATTGACAAGATCTATGGTCATATCCAGGTATTTAAATACAAAAAGAATCCCCAGATTAACTAAAAAAGTCAGAATAAGAACCGCTTTTTTCTTTTTGGCATCACTTAAGGCTCCTATTATCCGCCCGCCGAAATAAGTCACCACAGTGGAAAAAAGTATAAGGAGCCCGTAGGAGGCATTCCAGCTCATGTAAAAATAATAGCTTGCGCCCAGAAGCCAAAGAGTTCTTAATTTTACCGGGATAATGTAATAAATAAGCACCACCGCCGGAAAAAAAACGAGGAAATGAAAGGAATTAAATGCCATCTGTCTCTCCAGTGGCTACCACATCGATACCGGTACCGGCCACATTTTCTATGATAACATCCCCCACCTTAACTTCACGGTCAAGTTCCACCGCCTTTATGGTCTTCATGCATTCAAAAACTGAGCTCTTGGGAATCTCACCCTTTGTTTTTACGGGGACGGGATTTTTCTTTCCCTTAATTGAGACAAAACTGGTAACGGTACGCTTGGGTGCCGTCATTTCATTGGTGGCAAATTCAAAGCCCATGGGGCAGGAATTACCTGTTATATCAAGAGTTCCGTCCTCCTTTTTATCGGCGGTAACAAGGCATCCTCTGGGACATCTTATGCAGATAACCTGCCTTGTTTTATCAAAGTCTTTGGGTATGGTATTCTGACTCTTCGCAGGAAGTTTAAGTTCCTGTACTTCACCCCAGTCCTTTACTCCCTCCAGAATAAGCTTTGCGGCACCTTCTCCCGCAAGAACAGACTCCTTCGATACATTATCCACAAGGTCATGTACGTGGAGTACGTTACCGCAGGCAAAAATGCCTCTCTTGGGTGTTTCAAAATCTTTGTTTACAAAAGGACCTCCCGTCTTGGGATCCAGTTCCATTCCCGCTGCAACGGAAAGTTCATTTTCCGGTATAAGACCGCAGCTTAAAAGAAGGGTGTCGCAGTCATAATGCTTCTTAGTTCCCGGTATGGGTGCAAAATCATCTCCCACTTCACAAATAACCACTCCCGTAAGCCTGTCCTTACCCTCTATCTTCGTTACGGTATGTCTGAAATAAAGAGGGATATCATAATCGTCAAGGCACTGCATTATATTACGTCTCAAGCCTCCCGAATAGGGCATGATCTCCGCCACGCAGATAACCTTTGCTCCCTCCAAAACCATTCTTCTTGCCATAATGAGACCGATATCTCCGCTTCCCACTATGACCACCTTCTTACCGCACATAAGTCCCTCGATATTGGAATATCTCTGGGCACATCCGGCGGTGAAAACTCCGGAAGGTCTGAATCCGGGAATATTAAGGGCGCCCCTTGTCTTCTCCCTGCAACCCATGGCTAAGACAACAGCCTCGGCCTCTATCTTTAAAAGACCCATTTCGCCGTTCATTGCGGTAACGACGCAGGCATCCTTAATATCCTTAAGTTCGTTATCCTTGTCACCACGACCGGTAACATCTATTACCATGGTATTAAGCATGTATTTTATGTCCGTATCCTTAAGCATATGAACATATCTCAAGGCATATTCGGGACCTGTAAGTTCTTCCTTAAAGGTATGAAGGCCGAAACCGTTATGGATGCACTGATTTAAAATGCCTCCCAAAGTATTGTCTCTCTCAAGTATAAGGATATCCTTTACTCCATTTTCGTAAGCCTTCAAAGCAGCCGCCATTCCGGCAGGACCGCCACCTATTACAACAAGCTGTGCTTTCATAATATCATTCCTCTGTTATAATTGGATTGTGCAAGACAAAATTCGTTTGTTTCCCGATGCCGCTATTAATCCCTGTGGTAGCATTTGAAAACCAATACCACATTTTCGCGCCAAGCTTTTTTTGCATCATTTATATTGCAGGTGTGAATCCCTATGACCTAGTTTTTCATGAGAAGTCACGAAGCAACTTTCTAAAAACAAATAATATCAGTTTGCATCCTTGGAAAGTACATAGTAGGAACCGTCCTGAGCCTTATTTATCTCAGACTCATCGACACCCAGTTCCCTTGCAAGTATTTCCACAACTCTGGGATTGCAGAATCCCGACTGGCATCTGCCCATGCCCGCTCTTGTCCTTCTCTTTATGGCGTCAAGAGTGGTTGCGGGAAGAATACTGTGAATAGCCTGAACAATCTCGGCTTCACTTACTCTCTCGCATCTGCAGATTATATTCGCATATCGGGGATCCTCTTTTATCAAAGCTTCAATTTCTTCTTCAGTAGCGCCGTTTACAGCCTTGATACCTTTTCTTACGGGATTGAAATCTTCTTTTTCTTTAAGCTCCTTAATTTTTCCCACAAGCTCACGTACATATTCCGCTGTGGCGGGAGCGCATGAAAGTCCCGGGGAACCCATTCCTGCCACATCTATAAAGCCGGGTGCATCTTTAACCTCACCTATCATGAAGTCACCGCATCCCAAATATTCATCTTCAAAGTTGTTAAGCTCACAGGCTTCGGTCAGGGTGGCTCTAAGTCCCGCGAATTCGGTGATGGGATTTCTTCCGTAACCCTCCTTCACACTTAAAACAGCTTTCTTCTTAAGAAGAGCCGTCCCCGCTGCCGTGGTATCTGTTCCTTCCTTGTCCCGGATATCCTCTGCCGTGGGTCCCGTCATAAGGTTACCGTGCACAGTGGGAGTCACAAGAGTTCCCTTTCCCAAAGCTGTGGGAAGCTGGAAAAGAGTGCTTGTCACATAATTTCCAACATTCTTGTCATACAGTATATATTCACCCTTACGAGGTGTTATCTTTATCTTATTTTTGCTCACCATATTGTGTATGGCATCGGCGTATACCCCCGCCGCATTGATTACAATATCCGCCTCTATCTCTTCACCCTTTGAAGTCTTTATGACATATCCGTCATTTTCTTTCCCGGAAACATCCGTTACAAGAGTGGACATCATAAACTTTGCCCCGTTCTTAATTGCATTTTCCGCAAAGGCCACAGTCATAATAAAAGGACAGGCAATGCTTCCTGTGGGTGCCCACAAAGCAGCATAAACATTGTCGGAAATATTGGGCTCTTTTTTCAAGACCTCATCTCTGGAAAGAATCTTAAGACCCGGAACTTTGTTTTTCTCGCCCCTTTCCTTCAATTCCTCAAGTTTTCCCATATCCTCTTGGGAAAAACACAGCACAAGAGAACCGTTTTTCTTAAAAGGAATATCCAGTTCCTTGGAAAGGGTATGCATAAGAAGATTTCCTCTTACGTTGAGTTTAGCCATCAATGTACCGCTTTTGGCGTCATATCCGCTGTGTATGATTCCGCTGTTGGCCTTGCTTGTGCCTTCGCACACATCACTGCACCTGTCGATAACGGTTATATCCAGCTTGTATCGTGATAATTCCCTGGCAATGGCGCATCCGTTTACGCCTGCGCCGATTATGGCAACGTCGGTCTTGATCATTTTTATTCATTCTCCGGCAAAGCCTTGCCGAATCCATCCTTTCCTAATGCTTTCTCCCATATCTAAAAAAAGGTTACTTTCTTCGCTATTATATCACACAAAAACCAAGGTGTGAAATTGATTAAAAGGCTTTTTTGTGATAACATAGCCTCATGCATCTGATATTTTCAGACAAATTTAAATATATGGAGGTTTTTTACATGGAAGATTCAATTAAAAACGCAAAGAAAGTTTTTTCCTGGATTGCATTTTGTATTTTTATTACAGGGGTCATATCACTTGCTGTTTCAATCATCATGAGCAAGTGCGATTTAAAATATGCCAATTTTGTGAGCAATAAGCCCCTTCTTATTCTCATGATTATCCTTCCCAGCTATCTCATATCCTTTCCCGTGGGAATGCTTCTTATGTTAAAATTTCCCGCTGAGAAAAGAGAAAAACTTCCTTCCAATATTCCCCTGGTGATAAAGGCTCTCCTTGCCTGCATTCCCGTTATGTATCTGGGAAATATCATAGGCGTGCTGGTCAACAGCCTTTCAGGCGTTTCAAACACAAATCCGGTTCAGGAGTTGGTGAACATGCTGGGTTCCTACGTAGGTATCTTTTTGGTTGCAGTTATCTGCGCTCCCATTTTTGAGGAACTGCTTTTCAGAAAATTCATAATCGACAGAGTCCGCCGCTTCGGTGAAGTACCTGCTGTTTTCTTCTCCGCCCTTGCATTCGGTCTCTTTCATATGAACTTCGCCCAGTTTTTCTACGCATTTATGCTGGGGCTCATCTTCGGATATGTATATGTACGTTCCGGCAAGATTCATTACACCATGATTTTGCATGCCACCATAAACTTCTTGGGTTCTGTAGTTCCCACATTTATTATAAAAAAAGCAAATATCAACGAAATACAACAGTTCACCCAAGAAGAACTTGCTTCTCCTGAGTTTTTACAAAAATATTCCTCCCAATTTGCCATCATAGGCTTATATGCTTTGGTAATCCTGGCTCTCATCATTACAGGTATTGTAATAATCTGCCTCAATGCAAAGAAGCTGCAATTTGCTCCCACCACAGAGGAACTTCCCAAAGGTCAGAGATTATCAACAGCTTTCATTAATATCGGATTTATCCTTTTGTTTATCCTTTGCCTTGCAATGATATTTATCGAACCCATTATGTCGGCATTATCCTACATTGTAGGGTACTTGTCATATATATGTTATGAACGGCTGCGGTTTTCGTAAATTTTTTAGTGAAATAAAAAAATATTTTTTCAGGGGTTAAGAAAAGTATAAAAGTATCCGATAAAAAAATCGTCAAGGATGATTTTCTGCGTTTTGGTATCGTTATCGCAGAACTCGCAAACAAACGATACAGATAGGAGAAAAGTATGAATGTAAACGGAGTTACATCAGCGACTGCTGCATACGCCTATGCACAGCAAAAACCGGCAGCCAAAGAATCAAAGCCGGTTGAAAGCACAAAACCCGCGGAAAGTTCCGGGGTTATCTATGAGCCTTCCGAAGAAGCCAAGGCAGCATCCGCTGCCAAGACCTATACCCCTGACACATCAATGATTGAAAAACTTAAGATGGATGCCGATGCAAGGACCGAACAGTTAAGATCCCTTGTGGAACAGCTTATAAGCAAACAGGCTACCACAAGCGGCAATGCCACCGATATATGGTCTTTCTTAAGGGAAGGAAAATTCACCGTAGATCCCGCCACCAAAGCACAGGCGCAGGCAGATATAGCTGAAGACGGATACTGGGGCGTAAACCAGACCTCCGACAGGATAATCGCATTTGCAAATGCACTGACAGGAGGAGATCCAGGTAAAATCGAAGAAATGCGTGAGGCCTTCAAAAAAGGCTTTGAAAGTGCCCAAAAGACCTGGGGCGGTGCTTTACCCGAGATATCACAGAAAACCTATGATGCGGTAATGCAGAAATTTGACGCCCTCAAAGAAGCATCAGAAGTTTAAAAAACGAATTAAATCATCGAACTTTAAAAATGCGCCGGTTACTGAACCGGCGCATTTTTTGTCAAAGTATCTTTATAATATCCTTGATATCCTCGATATTTTGTTCCTTCATAAACTTCTCGATTCCCTCCGCTACTTTAACGGTTGTGTAAGGGTCCACGAAATTCA
>JAILPU010000214.1 GCA_024699395.1 Lachnospiraceae bacterium
GCAAAAGCCTTCTCTTATTTAATCAGTCTCAATACAACCGATAGCTTTCTTTTCTTTTATTAAAAATACGATGCTCCTCACAATACTGATTAAGAAGCTCTTCTACTCCAAGTTCCCCATCAAGAATCCTGTCATCTCCGGACAAAAGAGAAATCCATTTATGACCGCCCTCTCTGTCCTCTGAAAGAAACTCAAAATCATTGGGGTACATTTCCTTTATAAGATACAAAAGTCTCAGCCCCGTTTCATATGGCCTTACTTCATGATAATCCGTGACATGAAGAAGTATACCCCCACAGGCTTTTGAACTATGCTTTGACGCTGAGGGATTAAACCATACCGGCGTTGAATACACTCCGGGAAGCTTAAGCTTCATAAATTCATCGGTAAGTTTATCTCCGTCCACGAAGGGCGCCCCTATTATTCTGAAGGGTGCCGCCGTCCCTCTTCCCTCGGAGAGGTTGGTACCTTCAAACAAACAGGTTCCGGGATAAAGCAATGTATTTTCGTAATTCATCAAAGAAACGCTGGGAGGGAACCATACTTTCCCGTACTCATGAAATGTATCATTTCTGTTCCAGCCCTCAAGGGGTACAACCTCAAGTTCGCAGGGGCACTCGCTCTCTGCATTCATCATAAGAGCAATCTCTCCCGGGGTCATGGCATATCTGACAGGAATGTCATAGCAGCCCACAAAGCTCAAAAAGTCCTTGTTTAAAACACCGCCCTCAAGGGCAGTTCCCCCCAAGGGGTTTGGTCTGTCAAGGACGATCATCTTTTTGCCTGCTTTGGCACAAGCTCTCATCACACCGCGCATTGTGGATATATAGGTGTAAAATCTTACTCCCACATCCTGAATGTCGTACACCAGTATATCAAAGGAATCCAGCATCTCTTCGGTCAGTTCCCTGTGGGAACCGTAGAGGCTGTAAACCATTAGATTAGTCACAGGGTCGGTAAAACTTGACATTTCCTCGCCGGCATTGCCGTTTCCTCTTATTCCGTGTTCCGGTGCAAAGAGGCAACTTAGGCCAAACATGTCATTTAAAATATCTATATCCGGTTTCCCATCCTTGTTTCTTCCGCTGGGATTGGTAAGAAGAGCAATCCTGCCTCCTTTAAACCGGGGATCGTTTTCTCTTACAGTATCTATTCCGCTAAGCACTTCTCTCCCCCTCTGTAAATCGTCCGTGATGTTTCTTTGATATCCCGGACGTGCACAATTTTGCCAAGCACTTCACGCTCTCTATATATTGTCCGCAACGTTCGTGGAACACCTCGGACGTGCACAATTTTGCCAAGAACTTCACCCTCTCTATATATTGTCCGCAACGTTTCGTGGAACACCTCGGACGTGCACAATTTTGCTTCCCTCTCTATCCTATGGCATCGCTCACATGACCATTCGCTTTATAAAGCGCTGTCCTTGCGTCAGACGCATTCATATTGCAAAGAATCATCACGATGGCTGTCTTGGGATGATAGTCACATTGGGTAAGGGCTTTTATTGCATCTTCTCTGGAACAGTCCGTGGCTGTCCTCACCACCCTTATACATCGCTCCACGAGTTTTTCGTTGGAGGGTTTCACATCCACCATAAGGTTCCCGTACACCTTCCCCAACTTTATCATGGCACCGGTGGAAAGCATATTTAACACCATCTTTTCTGCCGTTCCGCTCTTCATCCTTGTGGAACCCGTGACCACCTCCGGTCCCGGCATGGGCGCTATGGAGCAGTCCGCAAAAGTATCTATAACGGAGCCCTTCGCACAGGTTACAGATATAACTTTAGCTCCTATACTTTTTGCATATTTCATAGCTCCGTAGACATAGGGAGTCCTTCCCGAAGCTGCAATTCCCACCAGAATATCATTCTGTGAAAAATCAATATCTTTCAGATCCAAAGCCCCCAGCTCCTCATTGTCCTCTGCCCCTTCAACGGCCTTGAACATAGCCTCTTTTCCCCCGGCTATAAGACCTATAACCATTCCCTCGGGAACGGAATAGGTGGGTGGGCATTCGGATGCATCCAAAACTCCCAGCCTTCCGCTGGTACCGCATCCCGAATATATAAGTCTCCCACCGTTTTGAAGCTTCTCGGTAATCATATCAACAGCCCTTGCAACAGATTCCAGTTCCTTCTCCACCGCAGGGGCAACGTTCATATCTTCCTCATTGATAAGCTTTACCATCTCAATGGTGGAGAGCCGGTCTATATGGACTGATTTGTCATTGCGCTGTTCTGTAGCGATTCTATCCAGTTCCATTTATACCTCCCAAAATGCTTACATAAGTATTTTAGTTTATTTTTTACAAATATGCAACCGGGGTCGCATTATCGTTGATTAATTACGAAAGAATACCTCTTACGGCATTCCGGCATCGGGCGCGTTTGCATAATCCAACATTTTCATTACGCACGAGTGCGCATCTTGTGGGCCGCATTTTAAAATTACGGTTTAGAACAATCTACCGTGTAATAAAAAAGCTCCGTACCTTAAAGATACAGAGCTCTTTCTTACTTTATTTATGTAACTAAACGCCGATAATAATTTACAATTCCCGCAGGCCACCCAAATCAGCCAGATATCGATATAGTTTATCACTTAAAGGCATAGAGTTTTCATCAAAAAATTTCACGTTATCCGCAACAGACCTTATCTCCCCGGGAGCGCATACGCTCATGGGGACCACAAGAACCGAATCGGTATTTAAAAAATACACATAAAACTCTTCCTTAATTATCCTGTATAAAAGTCTTAATGCTCCGGGATAAAAGACAGCACAGGCCCCCTGTCTTCCCCTTATTGTGCTTAAAATAAAACAGGGAAATCTGCAATCCCCGTGAAGGTTTTCATAATATATGGTAAGCCTCTTTGTATTCTCTCCCGTTTCCTTTATATAATTACAGCTTTTGGGGCGATAATCTCCTATTCTGTACAATTTTGCCGGATCCATAACCGATGTATTTGCGAGAGCATCTTCCACTATCCCGTAAGGGTCCCTCATATACTCTCCGCACTTTTCAGAAGGAATAAAACGACTGATAATCCCGCTTTCGTGGTCTCTGATCCCCGGAATGATAATGATATTATCCACGATACGGTGGACATAAGACGCATAATCATACTCCTGTTGGTATGCGCTGCAAATTCTTACACCAAGGAGACTTTTGAGCTTTTCATAATCACTCTCGCAACAAAAAGAAGCTTCCTTCTCCACGAAGCCTTTTGTAAAAACTTTTCCCAACCCGGGCAAAACAGCCTGCCATCCGCTTGTCTTATAGACAGAGTATAATTCCTTAACCCTCCATGAGATTACTTCCGGATAGGCATCGCCTAAAAAGATGGTATCTCCTCCCTTGTAGAAGTCGTCAATAAATACACAGCCTGCATCCTTGTACACGCGGCGAACAGTTACGAGTAATTCGTTCTTGAATTCTTCGTATGTCATTATCTCCTCCTATTTTAAGAAAAGAATCAAACCGTATTTAGTTGTAATTGTGTGAGAACAACGGTCGAACGACCAACAGAAATGAATATGTTAAAAAATATCATAAAAAAGATATCACAAAAAATGGAACTTGTCCAGTATATGGTTCACCGATCTTTTCCATAAAAAAATGAAATTATAAATTCCGCGGCCACTCCGTTGCCAAATTGAGTAACTCCCATATATATAAAATAAAAATGGCTATGCCAATCGGCATAGCCACAGTGCAGCAACTCCACACGAGTTCCAATCAACATCATCCCGGTTCCGATTTATATTATGCTCAGTTACTCATGCTATCCTCGCACCAATGCAATAACAGC
>JAILPU010000219.1 GCA_024699395.1 Lachnospiraceae bacterium
CTTATAAGATACAGCATGCCGGTGTGGCAATGTTAAAGACCGGACCTTCCCATAAACTTCTTACCCATTCGGACATAAGACCTGTTTATCACGGAGTCAACAGACTTACAAGGAATGTGCTTATGGTAACGGGAGCCTGCCTAATGGTTAGGAAGGATAAATGTAAGGGAAAATACATGGATGAATCCTTCCCGGTGGCTTACAACGATGTGGAATTATGTCTTCGTCTTCACAGACAAGGGTATGAAAATATCCTTGTGAACGAGGCGGTTTTGTACCATCACGAGTCTCTTTCAAGAGGCAGGGATATACTGGATGATGCCAAAAAGAGAAGGCTTGAAGGGGAACTGGAAAGACTTTACAAAGCTTTTCCCGAATATGTGGGAAAAGACCCCTATTACAGCCCTAATCTTATCGATAATGCACCCGGGTACGATGTTAATTACAAATATCCCTGGGGAAGCGTAAATATTTTGAGTGAAGCTTTGGCAGAGCCCAAATCCGATTCAAAAACTTCGAAGCTTATGGGCCATATTGATGAGTGCTTTGTTCATCCTGCCCCCGGCCCCAATGAAAACGACACACTTGTCATAAGGGGCTGGGCCTTTAACAAAAATGAATCGGAAGAAAAGTATGTGGTTCTTTCAAGGGACGATAGAAACTATTATTTCAAAGGGTTCGATCAGTACAGAGGAGACCTTTCGGCAGTTATTAAGAGCGATAAGAGAACGGATTTGGCCGGCTTCTTTGTGAGGATAGACCAAAGTAAACTTGCCTCGGGAACCTACAGACTGGGCTTCATAACCGGTTCGGGGGACTCATTTACTAAACCTGTTTACTCGGATGTAACCGTGGATATACCGTAAGAATTTGGAGTAACAAATGGATCTGGATTCATTGATCAAGAAAAAAGAAAAAAAGCAGGCACTTGCCATAGAACTTTCAAAGCGTCTTACTTCAATGTCAGATGAGGAGAAGACCGCATATTATATCGAATCTCAAAAGAGAGAAGAGAAAAGACTGGCGGAAATTCAAAACCAATACGCCGATGCCCTTGTTAGAGAAAAAATCATTAATGATCACATAGGCAGGATAAAGTCTTTGGGAGTATTTAAGATTATGGCTCCCATAAGAAATCTTCTTGGTTTCGTAAGAAGAAACATCGAGGCACTTATAAGACTTTTTAAAGGTCCCGGGCTTTTTAAGAGTATCAAGGGTGCCGTATTTTTAAAAAATGCAAAGAAGTATCACGGAACCGGATCCTTCCCCGATGAAGCAGAGAGAAAACGTCAGCGGGATACGGTTTTTAAGAATAATATAAAGTTTTCCATCCTGGTTCCTTTGTACAATACACCGGAAAAGTTTTTAAGGGAAATGATCACTTCGGTGACGGAACAAACCTACCAAAACTGGGAGTTATGTCTTGCGGACGGAAGCGACGCCTCCCATGAAGAGGTGGGAAAGATTGTTATGGAATACGCCTCAGAGGATAAGAGGATTGTATATAAAAAGCTTACGGACAATCTTGGCATCTCGGGAAATACCAATGCCTGTTTCAATATGTCCACCGGTGACTATATTGCTCTCTTCGATCACGACGATGTGCTTCACCCTTCGGTTTTGTATGAATATGCAAAGGTTATAGAAGAAAAGGGGGCAGAGTACCTTTACTGCGATGAGACCACATTTGACGGACTTAGTGTGGACAATATGGCCACTCTTCATTTTAAGCCGGATTATGCGGTGGACAACTTAAGGAGCAACAATTATATCTGTCATTTCAGCGCCTTTTCAAGAAATCTTTTGAAGGATGAGAAGGAGCTTTTCATACCCACCTACGACGGAGGTCAGGATCATGATATGACCCTGAGGCTCACGGATAAAACGGACCGCATAGTTCATGTGAAGAAGCTTATGTACTATTGGCGTGCCCACAAGAATTCCACCGCCATGGATATCTCATCCAAAACCTACGCCATAGAAGGTGCAAAGGGAGCGGTGGCAGCTCATCTTAACCGTCATGGTTTTAAGGATTATGAGATTACATCCACCAAAGCCTTTGCCACCATGTTTAAGCTTCAGTATGCCCTTACAGGTAACCCTAAGGTAAGCGTTATTCTTAACTGCCTTGAAGGTAAAACGGATGAGGAAACCCTAAAGTTAATAAGGGAAAATACGGACTACAAAAATACGGAATTTCTTATCCTTGATAAGAAGGATAAAAACCAATGCGCGGCCCTCAATAAAAAGATTGGGGAAGCAAAGGGAGAATACCTTTTATTTTTAAAGGGTGATACCCTTATAAAAACAAAGGATTATATTGAGCAGCTTTTAATGTTTGCCCAAAGACAGGATGTGGCATGCGTGGGAGGAAAGGTGTGGCGCCCCAAGGAGAACAGGAAGTATGATAGTATCCTTGAAGGGGGTATAACCATAGGTCTCGGCAGACATCATACCGCGGGAGCTTTTCATTTCGGTTACACCGAGCCCCTTTTCGGTTACATGGGTAAATTAAGTTACAGCCAGAATATAAGCGCTCTCACGGGAGCCTTTATGATGGTTTCAAAGACTGTTTGGGACGAACTTAAAGGCCTTAACGAAAATTATTACGGGGATCTTGGCTTTGTGGATCTTTGCCTCAGGGCAAGAGAAAAGGGGTATCTTAATGTGTTTACTCCTTTTGCGGAGATTTACAGAAGGGATGCTTTTAAGTACGGTTTTGATATCAGTAAGAGAACTCCTTTTGCTTTAAGAAAAAGTGAGGCAAAATATTTCCACAGATGTCACGAAAAAATCCTTACTGAGGGGGACCCCTATTTTAATCCCAATATGTCCCTTAATCATCCCGATTTTGAATTCAGTAAAAAGAGATAGAACATGGAATACAAAGACGATAAGGAACAACTTCATAAAAAAGTTACGGACCTGGCTTTTAAAGTTTCCGAGCTTGAGAGCGAGAACATGGCTCTTTGTGACGAACTTAACAGGATAAAAAACAGCAGATTTTACAGGATGAGTGCACCCTTACGCAAGTGTTTCGGTCGCACCAAAAGCCTTTGGGGCAAATTAAAGAGACAGGGAAGCGTTAAGGGAGTCCTTATTAAAGTTAAGAGTAAGCTCAGGGATATAAAGGCTTCGGGAGCCTACGGCACCGAGTCTTTCCCCGATAAGGATAAAAGAGAAGAACAAAAGAATTATCCCTTTAAGAATCCCGTTAAGATAAGCATCCTTGTCCCTGTGTGGAACAATGACAGACGTTTTCACAAGGATATGATAGAGTCGGTTATGAACCAGACCTACGAAAACTGGGAGCTTTGTCTGGCGGACGGTTCCGACAGTGACCACGCTTACATTGAGGAGATATCCCGCGAATATGCCGCAAAGTCCGATAACCGTGTGGTGTATAAGAGACTTGATAAAAACATGGGTATCTCCGGCAATACAAACCAGTGCTTTAAAATGGCCACAGGTGAATATATAGGTCTTTTGGATCAGGACGATGTACTTCACCCCGAAGCCCTCTTTGAGTACATGAAAGCCATTGAGGAGAAAAATGCCGATTACATCTATTGCGATGAGGCAACCTTTAAGGGGTTTGATATCAATAAAATGATAACCCTTCACTTTAAGCCGGACTATGCTCCGGATAATCTGAGGGCCAATAATTATATCTGCCATTTCAGCGTATTTAAGAGAAGTCTCCTTGACAATGAGGAACTTTTCAGAACCGCTTTTGACGGAAGTCAGGATCATGATATGATCCTGCGTCTTACGGGGAAAGCAAAGAATATCGTTCATGTACCCCGTATCCTTTATTACTGGAGGTCTCACGCCTTAAGTGTTGCCAGTGATATTTCTGCAAAACCTTATGCCATAACCGCCGCCAAGAAAGCTGTGGCAGACAGTCTGATCAATAAGGGATTTGAGAATTTCACAATTACTTCCACCAAGGCTTTCCCCACCATCTTTAAAATCCGTTACGAGATAAAAGGTGAGCCCATGGTAAGTATTATCATTCCCAACAAGGATCACAAAGAGGATCTTAAAAGGTGTCTTGACTCTGTTTTTGAAAAGACCACCTATTCAAATTATGAGATCATAATTGTGGAAAACAATTCCGAAACCAAAGAAATAAAGGATTATTACTCTAAGATTCTGGGATTCGATTATGATGACAAAAAGGAAGTCTCAGAGAGCAAAGACAAACCCTTAAAGATAGTTAATTACAAGAAAAGCTTTAACTATTCCGCTGTCAACAATCTGGGAAGAAAGTATGCTTCGGGAGAATACCTTGTTCTTTTGAATAATGACACGGCTGTCATAAGCGTAAACTGGATCGAAGAGCTTTTAATGTATGCCCAGAGAGAAGATGTGGCCTGTGTGGGAGCAAAGCTTTACTACGAGGATAAGACCATTCAGCATGCGGGTGTAATCCTGGGAATGGGTGCACATCATACCGCCGGTCATTGTCATTACGGACTCCCCAAGGAGAACTTCGGATATATGGGAAGACTTTGCTATGCCCAGAATTTTTCCGCCGTTACCGGAGCCTGCCTTATGGTGGCTGCTTCAAAATATGATGAGGTATCGGGCCTTTCCGAGGACTTTGCAATATCTTTAAACGATGTTGATTTTTGTTTAAAGCTTAGAGAAAAGGGTTATTTAAACGTTTTCACACCCTTTGCGGAGCTGTATCATTTTGAATCAAAATCAAGAGGTCTTGACACCAACGGGGAAAGATTAAAACGTTACGAGAAGGAAGCTCTTTATTTCAGAGATAAGTGGGGTGAGGTTGTAGACAGGGGAGACCCGTACTTCAATCCCAATTTTTCCCTTGAAAAAAGTGATTTCTGCGTCAAATAGTGATATAATTACACCGTTGGCGTGTCTTTTGTAATGCGCTATCCGGATTTAACGGATTATTATCAAACAAAAAGCCTTTGAAAATGAGGAAAGAGGAGAGTAAATATGGATTACAGAGAAAAATTTGAGTTCTGGCTTAAGAGCGATATTTTTGATGAGGATACCAGAAATGAACTTCTCAAGGTTAAAGATGATGAGAAGGAGATTGAGGACAGATTCTATAAGGATCTGGAATTCGGAACCGGAGGCTTAAGGGGAGTCATTGGTGCCGGAACAAACAGAATGAATGTTTATACCGTGGGAAAGGCAACCCAGGGACTTGCGGATTATATTCTTTCCCAGAATACACAGGATAAGGGAGTTGCCATTGCCTACGATTGCAGACGCATGTCACCTGAGTTTGCGGATTGTGCCGCTTTGTGTCTTGCTGCCAACGGTATTAAGACTTATGTTTTTGATGAACTTAGACCTACTCCCGAACTTTCCTTTGCATTAAGGACGTTAAAATGTACTGCGGGTATTGTTATAACAGCAAGCCACAATCCCCCGGAGTACAACGGATATAAGGTTTACTGGGAGGACGGCGCACAGGTTACCGCACCCAGAGACAAAGCGATTATCGACAAGGTAAATGCCATCGAAGATTTTGCCATGGTTAAGACCATGAGCAAAGAGGAGGCTCTTTCAAAGGGGCTTTACAATGTTATAGGCAAAGAAATCGATGATGCATACATGAGTGAACTTAAGAAGCAGATAATCCATCCCGAGGTTATTAAAGAAGTTGCCGATGATATCAAGATTGTTTACACTCCTTTGTGCGGAACGGGAAATAAGCCTGTAAGAAGAGTTCTTTCTGAACTTGGTTTTAAAAATGTGTATGTGGTTAAGGAGCAGGAGGGACCCGATCCCAACTTTACCACACTTGAATATCCCAATCCCGAGGATCCCAAGGCCTTTACCTATGCCTTGAAGCTTGCAAAGGAAAAGGATGCGGATATAATCCTTGCAACGGATCCCGATGCAGACCGTCTGGGAGTATATGCAAAGGATAACAAGACCGGGGAGTATGTTGCTTTCACAGGAAATATGTCAGGTATGCTTATTGCGGAATATATCTTAAGAGAGAGAACCCTCACCAAGACTATGCCTGAAAATCCCGCACTTGTTACCACCATAGTAACAACCAACATGACCGCGCCCATAACACAGTCCTACAATGTAAAGCGTATTGAGGTGCTTACGGGATTTAAGTACATCGGAGAACAGATTAAATTATTTAATGAGACCAATTCCAACAATTATGTATTCGGTCTTGAGGAGAGCTACGGATGTCTTGCGGGAACTCACTCCAGAGACAAGGATGCCTGCGTGGCTGTAATGTGCCTCTGCGAAGTTGCCGCTTTCCTTAAAAAGCAGAATAAGACCCTTTGGGATATGATGGTGGAACTCTATGAGAAATACGGATATTACAGAGAAGGTCAGTATTCCGTTACCATGAAGGGTAAAGAGGGAGCCGACAAGATCAAGGAAGTAATGAACAACTTAAGAAACAATCCTCCCAAGGAGTTCGGAGATTTCAAGGTTCTTAAGGTAAGAGATTACGATTTGGATAAAGTGACAGATGTGTCAACAGGAGAGGTGACACCCACAGGACTTCCCAAGTCCAATGTTTTATATTTTGAACTTGATAACGATTGCTGGTGCTGTGCAAGACCCTCCGGAACGGAGCCCAAGATTAAATTCTACATGGGCGTGGTTGGAAACAGCCTTGAGGATTCTGCAGGGAAGCTGGATAACCTCACTGAGGAATTGAAAAAACGCGTTTAAAATATAACCGGATTTAAATGCCTGTGTCTCGGACGCAGGCATTTAAACCGTATAGTATAAGTGGTTTGTGTTTCTATGCAAATGCTAAATGCGATATGGTATACAGCAATTTTCAAAACTGTATGATATAAGTTTTTCCCCTATACCCTGTGCCTTTACTGAATGTCATATATATGATTTTGGCACATACAGAAGTAATGACGTTAACAACTGATGCAATAGTGAAGAGAGATATGCCCGATAATGACAGCACAAAAAACAGAATAACAGTGGTGGTGCCCAATTATAACGGCATGAAATTCGTAAAGGATTGTTTTGATTCTCTTTTTTCTCAGGATGAGGATACCGAATCTTTCCGTGTTCTTATGATTGACAACGGATCCCAAGATGAGAGCGTGGAGTTTGTAAGAACCAATTATCCTTTGGCAGAGATAGTCAAAATGGGAGAAAACACCGGTTTTTGCAAGGCTGTAAACGAGGGCATTAAAAGGTCTGAAACTCCCTACGTAATCCTTTTAAACAATGATACAAAGGTGGAACCGGGATTTGTAAAAGGTCTTATAAAGGCCATTGACAAAGAAAAACAAATTTTTGCTGCCTCAGCAATGATGAAGGACTGGAAGGACAATTCCCTTCTTGACGATGCCGGGGACAGATACTCACTTTTGGGATGGGCCTTTGCCAGAGGTAAAGGGAAAAGGTGCAAGGACTATACAAAACCCTGCAATATTTTTGCAGCATGCGGGGGAGCTGCCATATACAGAAAAGAAATCTTTGACAGGATAGGACTTTTTGATGAGAATCATTTTGCCTATCTTGAGGATATAGATGTGTGCTACAGAGCAAAGATTAACGGCTATAAGTGCGTCTATGCTCCCGAAGCCGGAGTGATCCATTTCGGAAGCGGAACCTTCGGGGCAAGGTATACCGAAAAGAAGGTGATACTTTCCGCATCCAACAATATCTATATGGCATACAAGAATATGCCTTTACTTCAGCTTATTATCAATCTCCCATTTTTGTTTATGGGATGCCTTATTAAATTCCTGTTTTTTGTGAAAAAAGGCTTTGGAAAAAGCTATTTAAAGGGTATCAAAGAAGGATTTAAAAAGGCTTTTTCCAAAGAAGGAAGAGAAAAGAAAGTTCGTTTTAAACCGGGAAATCTTGTAAATTATATAAAGATAGAGGCAGAGATGATCGCAGCCTTGTTCCAAATTCTTAAGAAAAATTAAGAATTATCTTAGAAAAATCTTAAGTTGCTTATAATCCGGGGAAATATTACAATTTAATCGTGAATAACTGGTGTTAAGTTTTTGAAGCGGGTGATTAACATGATCAGAGATAATCAAAAAGTTTTCAACAGATTACTGGTCGTAATAGATGCGGTTATCATTGCCGTATCTTTTATTTTGGCATATTTGATAAAATTTAATATAATGTCCAAGGACGTTAATGTGGGGGTTCTTCCCGGAAAGGATTATTTTAAGCTTTTACTGTTTATAATTCCCGGGTATATTTTTTTGTATTACAAGAATCTTGTGTATATACCCCGCAGAACCATGGCCAATAAGGACGAGATGGTGGCAATTTTTAAAGCCAACGTTATGGGTGTTGCCGCACTTATCGTTGTAATTTACATGGTGCTTAAGGAGATTAACTTCTCCCGTTCCTTGATGGTGATTTTTTTCGGACTTAATGTGTCCGTGACAGGTTTATACAGGTGTTTATTGAGAAATACCTTAAAGGGTATGAGAAGCAGGGGATACAATCTTAAGCATGTGCTTTTGGTAGGGTATTCCAGAGCCTGTGAGGCGTATATCAACAGGATACTTGACAATCCTCAATGGGGATATCACATCTGCGGAATACTGGATGAACATATCCCTGCAGGCACAATGTACAAGGGCATTAAAGTTCTGGGAACCATGGGTAATCTCGAATATATCCTACCGGAAAACAAGCTGGATGAGATTGTGGTATCCCTGGCCCTTAAGGATTACGAGCTCTTGGAAAGCATAGTGGCAATGTGTGAAAAGTCGGGCGTACATACCAAATTTATCCCGGATTACAACAGCCTCATTCCCACCAAACCCTATACCGAGGATCTTTTGGGACTGCCCATTGTAAATATCAGGCATGTGCCCCTTACCAATACCGGCAATATGATTCTTAAGAGAATCGTGGATGTGTGCGGAGCTTTGTGTGCGATTATTCTTACATCCCCCATAATGCTTTTGTGTGCTTTATTGGTAAAACTTTCGGGACCGGGCCCTATTATCTTCAAACAGGAGAGAGTGGGACTTCACAACAAGCCCTTTTACATGTATAAATTCAGAACCATGAAGGTTCAGTCACAGTCCGAGGAAAAGAAGGCGTGGACGGTAAGAGGCGACCCGAGAGTGACGGCAGTGGGAAAGATATTAAGATGTACCAGTCTGGACGAGCTGCCTCAGCTTTTTAATATTTTAAAAGGGGATATGAGTCTGGTGGGACCCAGACCTGAGAGACCTCTCTTTGTGGATAAGTTTAAGGAAGAGATTCCCAGGTATATGGTAAAACATCAGGTTAGACCCGGCCTTACGGGATGGGCGCAGGTTAACGGATACAGAGGAGATACGTCCATCAAGAAAAGAATCAATTACGATATCTTTTACATTGAGAATTGGACATTGGGGTTTGACATCAAAATTCTATTTATGACCTTTTTTACCGGTTTTATAAACCGGAATGCTTATTGATTAAGGAGACCAGGTTATAATGACAACCAGAGAAACAGACGCAAGAAGAAGTGCCATTGCAAGGAGGAAAGCAGCCAGAAGAAAAAGAAAGATTGCTATTTTTATCGTAGAGATAATTTTGATCTTTGTAATGTTGTTTGTAGTATTTGTAGTAGTTAAAGGTACCGGCGGATTCGGTAAGGGTTCTGATGAGGGAGGCTTCTTTGCAAAGCTTTCACAGGCTTTCAATCCCAACTCCGGTCCCAAGATCACCAAGATAGATGAAGAGGAAATAATGAGTGCCCTCTCGGAACAGGTTCAGATGGAAGTTGAAGAGGGTTCCATGAAGGGATATATCAATATCGCGCTTTTCGGTGTGGATGCCAATAATGACAGTCAGCTGTACAAAAACAGCCGTTCCGACTCCACCATGATTGCTTCCATTAACACAAGTACGGGAGATATCAAACTTTTAAGCGTTTATCGTGATACATATCTTAACGTTGGTCAGGTTAAGGGCAATGTTAAGTACAACAAATGTAATTCCGCTTATTCTTATGGCGGACCCGAGCAGGCCATCAAGATGCTTAACAGCAACCTTGATATGAATATCGAGAAGTTTGTAACCGTTGGTTACAGAGGTCTTAAAGAAGTTATTGACGGTCTCGGGGGTGTTTATCTTGATATCAACGATGTTGAGCTTCAGCATATCAACAACTATCAGATTGATATCGCAGACAAGCTTAACACCACTTATGTTCCCGTTACTCAGACAGGTCGCCAGCTCTTAAACGGTCTTCAGGCTTCCGCTTACTGCCGTATCCGTTACGGCGGCGGTGATGATTTCCTCCGCGCAAGCCGTCAGAGAGAAGTTATCCTTGCTATTGAGGAACAGGCAAAGAACGTTTCTTTCGATAAGCTTACAAAGGCTTACGAGGGAGCCATCGGAGATATCTACACCAATATTGACAGTAAAGATATTCTTGATCTTCTCAAGAACATCACCAAATACAAAGTTGTTGCCGAGGACGGTATGCCTCAGGAATCCATGAGAACCACCGGCAACATCGGAGCAAAGGGAAGTTGCGTTGTGCCTCTCAGTCTTGAATCAAACGTTGAGTGGATGCACAAGTTCTTCTTTGACGATGATAATTATGCAGTTTCCGATACCGTAAAAAATTACGGTAAGCAGATAGCTTCCGACACCAACCCCTATATCCAGAGAAACTGATAAACCAAAGACTGAGGCCCCCCTCAGTCTTTTCACTTTGAACAGGTTTACAGCGAAGTCGGCGTCGGAGCCACTATATTTGCACTCGGGCACGCTCTCGCTCGTTGTGTGCCGTAGCGGACGCTAACCTCGAACTGCGCACATGCTTGTTCTCGCTAAGCGCCGACGGCATACAAAGGCCCACCGTGCAAACACAGTGTCTCACTCCGCCTTCGGCCTAAAGCATTTATGATAACAGCGCGCGAGGCGTGAGAGTCTCTCATGCCGACAAAGCGCGTCACTTGAGCATAAACCCTGGCATTAGCATTAATCAAAAACCCTTTTGGAGAATTGAAAATGACAGAAGCAAAGACAATAGATGTGATAATACCGGTTTATAAGCCAAACGAAGAACTGCTTCAGATACTCGAAAAACTTAAGAGCCAGACACTGAAACCGA
Source organism: Lachnospiraceae bacterium (assembly GCA_024699395.1). GTDB lineage: Bacteria > Bacillota > Clostridia > Lachnospirales > Lachnospiraceae > Acetatifactor. Next base: position 11,078 of record JAILPU010000219.1, read on the forward strand.
AAAAGGTGATCATTGTAAATACGGAAAAAGCATATTACGATACCTTTGCTAAAGAAACAGGCATAGAAACAAAGTATGGCGAATTCCTTGAGGTATATCATGTGGCACAGAAGGATTTTGACCATGGAATGACAAGACGTTTGGGCGTGGAGAAATCGGATGCTGAATTGTTTGTTATGATGACTCAGGACGCGGTTCCAAAGGACGAAAGACTGCTGGAGAAGCTTACAGCCAATCTCACGGGAAAGGTGGCAG